>JAISFB010000137.1 GCA_031263805.1 Oscillospiraceae bacterium | reverse complement strand
GAATATTTTTGCCGATATCCTCTCCGTATAAAAAGCGAGCAGCTTGGAATACCCGATATCGAAAACGATGAACGCCGCCGCGAGCGCCGACGGTATCAAAACGCGCGCGACCCCGGCGTTTTCCCCGAGCATCGTCAGCTCGCCGAGCACGGGTATTGATACCGTTATCCCCAGCGCCTTTGAGACCGCCAGCGCCGCCGCCGCACCGACGGCGAAGCTCAAAAGCTTTATCCCCCACTCAGCGGCCCGCCGCCGCCGCTTCTCCGCCGCGAGCTTCACCACGGGATAATACCCGAAAAACAGCGCGAACAGCCAGCCCGAGCCCCCGCCCGGCAGAAGCATCAACGCTATGCCCGACGCCGCGGCCCACACGCCGAGCCCCCACGCCGCCCCGAGCCGGGCCGCCGTCGCCGCCGTGAACAGCGACGCTGCGGCGGCGAACGCGAGCTGTCCCGTCGGCAAAACGCGCCCTAAAGCAAGCGCCGCGACGGCGAGCGCCGCCATGATCCCCGAAAACGACAGCCGCCGCGCGCCGGACCCCGTCCCGCCGCTACCCACAGCGGCAGCAAAGGTCGGCGCACATCATCGCCGTGCAGATATCGCAGGTGTCGCAGCCCCGCCCCGCGCTCATGCCGCCGAAGCCCGGCGGACGGTACGCCGCGCCGCCGGTGCGCATACGCCCGAGCGCCTCGCGGTATTCGGGATTCCCCGGCTCCATCGTCACCGCCGTTTGAAAATTCCGCATCGCCTCGTCAAGCCACCCTTGGCGATAATACAGGCTCCCCGCGAGGAAATGCCACTCCGCGCCGCGGTTTTCCGACTCGTTCAAAACCCGGCGCGCGTATTCCAAGTCCCCGGCGGCTATCGCGGAGCGCACCGCCGCGAATTCCCCGGAAAAGCCGCCGCCGGAGTAAGAGGAGCGCGACGAGCCGGCGCGGTTACGAGGCGGTTCGTCGCCATAGGCCTCCGCCGCGGAGCCGTAGAAGGTCGAGCCGTAGAAGGGCGACGAGCCTGTGCCGCCCGCCGCGCCCTTTGTGACGGCGTCATACGCCTCGTTTATCTGCTTCATCTTCTCGGACGCGAGATCGGCGAGCGGATTGTCGTGATAGTTATCGGGGTGATATTTCCGCGCGAGCTCGCGGTACGCTTTTTTGATCTCGTCCTCCGACGCGCCTTGTCTGACGCCGAGCGTTACGTATGGATCGTTCATAACCAAGATAGTTCCTTTCCGCTCAGGTTCTCAAATCGCGTGATATCCGCGCCTTCGCTTCCATTCGCCCGCGAACACGCGTTCCTGTGCCGAGGGCAGCCCGAGGTAAAGGACGTTCCGGACGATACCGCTCCATTCGCTTTCCGGCAAAAGCTCGAACGCCGAGGCCGCGAGGTTGTTCGAGTGCGTCAGCGTAAGCCCAAGCTCGTAATCGTCAAGCCCGAGTTCGTAATCGTCAAGCCCGAGCTCGTGATCGCCAAGCCCGCGCCTTCGCAGGACATTCGGCCTTCGCTTTTCCTCGTCCTCGGCAAAATCGTCGCGCGCGTCGAGCAGATACAGCCATCTGCCGAGGTGGTACAGCAGATTGCTACGTGTGCGCCGGAGCGCGTCCCCGTCCGCTTCGCCGCGCTCTGCATCAGGCGCTTCGCTTTCGGCCGCCGAGGAGAGCAGCCGGGCGAACTTGTCCGCCGCGGAATCGAGCGGAGCGTCCTCGGATTCGGAGGCTTCCGTCTCCGCGAGCTCGCGGAGGAGCACGCGCGCCGCTTCGTCGAAAGCGGCGTACTCCCGCGCCGCCCTTTTATACGGGCCGCCGAGGAAGATCATCGCCAACCGCGCCGCCGCCGCGCGAAGCGGCCCTTCGTCCCGCGCATCGTCGAGAAGCTTGTGGTGCGCGAGAATGATCCCGTACCCCGCCGCCGTCTCCGCCGCCGAGCCGACGTTGACGCAGCAGCGCTTTTTCCGCAAGCTTACGGGGCAGCGCCGCTTTTCGACGCGCGGGGCCTCCCCGGGCTTCCACAGCAGTGCCGCGAGGAACACGACGTCGTAGCTCAAAACGCACCGTGCGGCGAACCCTCCGCGCCGTCCGAGCTCATGGCATACCCCGCAGTACAGCGCGCGGAACAGCTCTAACTCCCGCACGCGCAGCTCCGGCGTGAACGGCCTGACGTACCCAAACATCAGCTTGCCCCGGCGCGCGGCGTGCCGGCGTCCCTTTCGACGCGCACCGTCAGCTTGTAGTCGCCGATAGGCCCGCAGTCCCCGAAATCCCCGTCGAGATAGACCTTCGCCGGGACGGTGAAGGTTCCGATCGTCTCCCCGAACTCAGCGAGGTCCGCCACTATCCTGACGCTTTCCGCCGTGACGGCCTCCAGCTCTTCCTCGCCGCCGCGTATCGCCGTGTCCACGCTTTGCGTGATAAGCTCCGCCGTGTAGCCCGGCGTCTCGTTGACGATCTGCAAATTCGCGCTTGTCGCGGGGACGCGCTTCGTTTCGAGACCTTTTATCGAGATCGTCACCTCGGCCTCCGTCGCGCCCGTCAGGTTGTTTATGCCGTTCGGCAACAGTATAGGATAAGTCGAGCTGTGGAACGACTCGAATTTTGTCAGGTCGATAGTCGCGAGGGTCAGGCTGTTCATCCCGAGCGTTTCCGGATCGCCCGAAAGGGAAAGCGTTTCCGGGGTGATCGTGATAACGGTGTTCTCCGTCGTCGCGCCGGAGCCGTATATCGCGTTCACCGTCAGCGCCACGTCCTTCACCTGACGTATCGGGATAGTGACGGACACCGTGTCACGGTCGAAGGTGAGCCTGTCGACCGGGACTTCCAGCCCGTCGGCGTCAACGGGCGTGAACTGCATTTCCGCCGTAAGCGTGCGGCTGAGGTTTTCGCGCTGAACGGACACGCGCGCGGCGGCGACGCGCTCCACCTCGCCGCGCGGCCCGCGGACCGTGACCGTTTCCGGATTGAATACCGCGGGCTCCGCCAAAAAGCCCTCCGCGGCGATGTCGCCGTCGAGCTTCGCCGTCAGCGGAAGCTGCTTGTCGTAGACGTTATCGACGTTTACGGAGATATAGTCCTCAGAGCGCGATATTATAGTTATCCCCTTTTCGTCCACGTCCCCGGAGTAGGCCACCGAATACCCGAGCATATTCAGCCCCGGCGCCGTAATATCGGCGAGATTCGCCGTCACGCGGACCGCCCCGGCGTCGTACAGCTTGGATATCGTCCCGCGCTTGCCGGAAAAGCGCAGCGTCACGCTCTCCGGCGCGATATTCGTGACGATGAGCCGTTTGTCCGCGACGATCTCCGGATTCATAAACTCAACGGGCACGCGCACGCCGAGGCTGTCGATATCCTCGTTTTCGACGCGCTCCACGAACACCCACAGCGCTATGGACGCGAGTATCGAGAACACGATGTAAAACGCGCGGCTTTCCAGCACCTTATTTATTTTGACCCTAAACGCCGCAAGCATCAGCTTTTCACCCCGCCGTTTTTCCTCAGCGCCGCCGCTCTGCGCTTTCCCGTCTCGCCGGAAATGAGCTCGCCGCGCAAAAGCGCGGAAAACGTGTCGCGCGCCAAATGCCGTTTCAGCATCCCCTCCACGGCGACGGATATCGCCCCCGTCTCCTCCGACACGATAACGACCACGGCGTCGCTGCGCTCGCTGATACCTATCCCCGCCCTGTGGCGCATACCGAGCTCGCGCGACAGCGCGGGGTTTGACGACATCGGCATCATACAGCCGGCGGCGAGGATCCTGCCGTTCCTGATCAGCGCCGCCCCGTCGTGCAGCGGCGTGTTCGGATAAAATATCTGCTTTATCAGTTCCGCCGAAACGAGAGCGCCTATCGCCGTGCCCGTCGCCGCGTAATCCCCGAGCCCTATGCCGCGCTCGAACACGATGAGCGCGCCGGTTTTGGTGCGGGAGAGCTCTGAGCAGGCGGACACGACGAGCTCTATTATCTCCTCCGTCCCCCCGGACTGCGCACGTCTGCCGGAAAACAGCTTGAAATTGCTGCTTCCGAACTGTTCAAGAAGCCTTCGCAGCTCGGGCTGGAACAAGATCACGACGATGATAACGCCCATCGACATCGCCTGCCCCAGCAGATAATTCAGCACGTTGAGCTTCAGCATACTCGACAGCCACAGGACGACGACGAGCAGCATCACGCCCTTTATGACGCTGCCGGCGCTGGTTTTACGCACGACGGACAGGACGCGGTAAATGATATAGGCTATTATCAGCACGTCAAGTATATCCCCGACGCCTATCGTCTTGACGTCGCTCCACATACGCAAAAGCGTCGATTCAATAACCTTCATAAACCTTTATACACGCCCCCAACGCGAAATCGCCGTATAGCCGTTGATATTACAGTATAGCATATTTCGAGCGGTCTTTCAAGCCTTTTGTC
>JAISFB010000090.1 GCA_031263805.1 Oscillospiraceae bacterium | reverse complement strand
ATTATGCGCGTTCCCTTATACCACATCATTCTGCCGACGAACAGGAACACGGGAACGCCGGCTTCCAAAGTGTGCTCGGCGCTGACGGCGTCAATATCGCCCTCCGGCGCGCGCCCGAGCGGAAAGTCGGTGCCGTTTTCCATCACGCGGAAGCCGCCCTCGTAGCCGAGGCTTTTCAGATTTTCGCCGGCGCCGCGGCTTACGGTCCACACCTCGTCGCACGCTTCGGCGTTTTCGGTTATCAGCTTTGTAGCGGCGGCGCGCGCGATCGTCGAGCCGAAAATATTCGCTATATCAACGTCGAATTTCGTATGATACGTCATTACGACGGGCGCGCCCGTCAGCCGGCGGAGCACGCGCGCGAATATCCCGGACGCGAACGGACAGTGCGAATGTATAATGTCCGGCGCGTGGGCCGTGATCTCTTTCACGGCGGAGAGCGCGAACGGGATGCCGGTGCGGCAGTGCGCGATTTTTTTGATATTCACGCTCGGATAGCGCACTACGGGGAACGGATGCTCGTCCTTGACGCCGGGCGCTTTGGGCGTCGCGACGATAACGCCGCCGTAAAGGCGCTGTATTACCGACGCGTAGTTGAACACGGCGTTCGCCACGCCGTCAATTACCGGGGGAAACGAATCGTTTAACAGGCACACGCGAGGCGTTGTATTGTCGAAAGTCATAATCGTTCTCCGATGCGGTAAAATAATTTTGGTTCGCGCAATTATAATAACTCTTTCGCGCCGAATAATCAAATTAAAGTTACGTTAAAAATCGCGGAAAATATTAAAATCCGGCAAACGCCTGGGCGTTTACCGGATTTTGATTGATTTGAACCGGGTGCTATTTCGCGGCTTCGGCGTACACCGAGACGCGTTTTCTGTCGCGGCCCATCGGCTCGAATCGAACCGTGCCGCTTTCGAGGGCGAAAAGCGTGTCGTCGCGGCCTCGGCCGACGTTTACGCCGGGATGTATCTTCGTCCCGCGCTGCCGCACGAGAATGTTCCCCGCGAGCGCGAACTGCCCGTCCGCGCGTTTCGGCCCGAGGCGCTTTGACTTGCTGTCGCGGCCGTTTTTGGTCGAACCCATACCTTTTTTATGTGCCATCTTGTTTCACTCCTTTGACATTTCGGGACTATACGGAAATTTTTTCGATCAAGAGCTTTGTGTAGGGCTGCCTGTGCCCTTGCTTGCGGCGGTAATTCTTTTTCGGGCGCATTTTGTATACGATGATTTTTTTCGCCCTGCCGCTTTTTTCAACGCTTGCCGTAACGGAAGCGCCCGCGACCGCCGGAGATCCGAACACCGCCGTGTCCCCTAGCACGGCAAGAACCTTGTCGAACGTGATTTTTTCACCCGGCTCGACGGGGAGCTTTTCGACGTAAAGCACGTCGCCCTCTGATACGCGGTACTGCTTACCGCCGGTTTCGATGATTGCTGTCAATTTGTATCCACCTCATAAATTTTTGAGACTCGCTTTCACGGGCGGACGGCGCGGCTGAAACATAAACCGCGCGCGGCGCTTGAAGACCCGTTCAAGGCGGTTCGGGTATTATATCACCCGCGCCGGCAATAAGTCAATACCTTCCGCAAAAATGTTCCGGAATTTTCAGCGCCCGATTATTTTTTTAAATTTTCCTATTGACACCTAAGTCTATAGGTTGTATTATATACGTCGTTAGCCAATCAGCCAACCACTATATGTTGTGGCAAACGAAACGGAATATATTGTAATGTTGAGTGCGGCTTTGCCGCGCTCACAAATAATATGCGCACCGCGCAATAGCGCGGCAAGAGAATTATTGGAGTGATTTTATGGTCAGCACAGTTGAAAAAAAGACAGCGCGCACAGAGAGTGTAATCGAGAGCGTAATCGGGAGCTCCGCCGGAATTATTACGGGAATAAGAAAGCGGGACGGGCGCATCGCCGAGTTTGACCTCGGCAAAATTTCCGGCGCGATAGTGAAGGCGTTCAACGCCTCTTATCGCCCGGGGAGCGAGAACGTCGCCGACGCTCTCGCGCGGGACGTTCTATCGGCGCTCGAGCTGGAGGGCGATTCTATCCCGGACGTCGAGCATATTCAGGACGTCGTCGAGCGCGTTTTGATGGACAACGGCTTCGTCACGACGGCGAAGGCGTATATCCTGTACCGGCAGGACCGCAGCCGCCGCCGCCAGATGAACACGCGCCTCATGCAGATATACGAGGAGATCACGTTCGCCGACGCGCGCGACAGCGACATAAAGCGCGAGAACGCGAACATCGACGGCGACACGGCCATGGGCGTCATGCTCAAATTCGGAAGCGAGGGCGCAAAGCAGTTCTACAATATGTTCGTCCTCAACCCAGACCACGCCAAGGCGCACTCCGAGGGCGATATCCACATCCACGACCTCGATTTTCTCACGCTGACGACGACGTGCACACAGATAGACATTATAAAGCTGTTCAAAGACGGCTTCTCAACGGGCCACGGCACGCTGCGCGAGCCGAACGACATAGTCTCTTACGCGGCGCTGGCCTGCATAGCGATACAGTCCAATCAAAACGACCAGCACGGCGGGCAGAGCATCGTCAACTTCGACTACGGCATGGCGGAGGGCGTCCGCAAGACGTTCAT
>JAISFB010000056.1 GCA_031263805.1 Oscillospiraceae bacterium | reverse complement strand
GTCCTCCTTGATCTCGATCCCCGTCGGGTCGCCGAGGCCAAAGTCGTGCGCGGCGGCGGCCATCGCCGTCGGGCGCGCGTCGTTGCCGACAACATAGAAGAAATAGTTGCACGACACGGTCAGAGCTTCGACGACGTCGAGATAGCCGTGCGTCGCCCCGGATTGAGTGTAGAGCCAGCAGCGGGGCTGGAAGCTTGAATGCTCTGTGTATATTCCCTTGTCCTCTATTTTTGTGTAGCGCGAAATGACGCCGGCGCGCATCCCGGCGAGAGCCGTGGCCATTTTTATTGTAGAGCCGGGGTTGTAACGGCCTTGTGTGGCGCGGTTAAATTCGTCGCCGAGCCGCGTCGCGGCGTCGAAGGACGGATAAGACGCGAGGGCGAGGACCTCTCCCGTTTTCACCTGCGTCACGGCTACGGCGCCGCCCGTCACGCGCTCTTTTTCTTCCCGCGCCAAGTTGATAAGCTGGATTTTATCCGCGAGCGCGCGCTCCGCCGCGAGCTGTAATTTGTAGTCGATCGTGAGGTTGACATTTGCGCCTGGGACGGGCTGCGCCGTTATTTCCTCCGAGATGACCGTGCCGTCGGCGGCGGTGCGTATCGTTTTGGCGCCGTCCGTGCCGTGGAGATAAGCTTCAAACGCGGCTTCCGCGCCGGACTTTCCGATCACGGCGTCCATCGGGTAGCCGAGCTCTTCGTACTTCTCGAAATCCGCCGCGTCCATCTTCCCCGTGTATCCGAGCAGGTGTGCCGCGGAGCTTGAGACGAATTCCCTCCGGCTGCCCGTTACGACCGAAACGCCGGGGAAGGCGCGCTCCGATATGCGCGAGGCGAGCTCGCGCGGTATATCCTCCGCAAAGACGTATTGCGAGAAAACTCGCAGCTCGGTGATCGCGCGCATCTCCAACTCAAAGCGAACGCCGATTATAAGCCGCGCCTCCGCGACGCCGACCGTGTACGGGATGTCGTAATGCTTTTTCAGCCACACTATGAGGTCCGCCGCCGAAATGCCCGCGTCGAGGTCGTGGAATTCTAAGTAGCCGTTCAGCCGCGTGCGCTGCGCCGCCGTCATATCGTACCGGTATTCGTACGGCGCGCCCGGCGTTATCGGGAATGTGTCGGCGTGCGCGACGCCGGCGTCCGACTTCAGGCGCAGCAGCTCGCGTATCGTATCGTTTATGTTCCCCGCGGCGCGCATCGCAGTGCGGGTGAGGACGACGTCATAGGTTACGCGGCTCGTTACGAGCGTTTCGCCGTTGCGATCCATAATATCGCCGCGTGCGGCGCGTATCGTTTCGACGCGCGTCGTCGTCGGAGGGGGGGCGACGTCCGCCGGAAGCTCCCGCGCCGGGTCGTATATCTGCATCTTATAAAGCACGACGGAGTAAACTGACAGCGTCCCGAGAAAGAACACTGCGAAAACAGCCAGCCGCCACGGCCTGAATAGTTTGTTCATTTACTTTGCTGCCCCTTTCGGTAAAACGGATTTAATAAAGCAGTTTTTGTTTGAATCGTGAGTACGCAAACCCCGTCCGCGCCCTCCGGCGCGTTCCCCGCGCGAGCGGGCGCACGGCGCCCGCGTCTGCGCAATTAAAATTCCCGGCCCTAACGCACAACCTATCGCTCCCGCCCGGGAGTCCGGGCCAACGCCAAATATATCGGCACCGCGAACGGCAGGGACACGGCGGTTTGGCTAAGCGCCTCGGCGAAAAGCACGCGCGGGTCCACGCCGTCGAAAAACAGCAGCGTAAACATTTGCGCGACGGCGCAGACGGCGAGCGTCCCGGTACATATCAAAAAATACGGCGCGAAGCCGCGCGCCACAACGAGCTCCGATAAAACCCCGACGACGAGGCAAATAAGCGTGAGCAGCACGGCGAACCGCGCTATCGGCCTGTCCATAGCCACGTCGCACAGCGCCCCCGCGAAAAGCCCCGCCGCCGCGCCGCGAAAGCCGCCCTCAAACATCGCCGTCTCAACGGCGGCGAGCGGCAGTATCAGCGGAACGGACGGCAGCGCCGTGACAAACGGCAGCACAAACGCCTGCAACACAAAAACGGCGACGATAAAAAGCGCGCGGTATATAAGGGACGCGACGCCGCGCCTTTTCGGAAGTCCGGTTATCTTATCAAATCGCGTCATAACGAAAGCCCTCCTCTAAGCGTTCGCGTCAAACTGCGTCACGATGAAAACGTAAGTCGCGCGCCGGAGCTCCGCCTCCGGCCTGATAACGCCGGATATGCCGATCCCCGAGGGGCTTTTCGTCACCGCTTCGACGCTTCCTATTACAAGCCCCTCGGGGAAAACTCCGCCGAGCCCGCTTGTGACAACGGTGTCCCCGGCCAGCGCCGCCGCGCCGTCCTCAAGCAGTCCGAGCATAAGCCGCCCTTCGCGCATCAGCGTGAAATCGCCGGAAACCTGTCCGTCCGCGCCTTCCTCGCCGATGAGCACGCTTGCCGAAAACGTCGTATCGACGACCGAAACGGCTGTGGATTCCGTGGCGCGCACCTCCGTAACGCGGCCTATGAGCACGCCGGTCTCCGTAATAACGGCGTCTCCGACAGCGACGGCGGAATTCCCGCTGCCCTTGCCGAGCGTGAAGGACGACGACCAGTTCGACGCGCTCCACGCGATGATCGTCGCGGTGTCGAACTCATAGTCGCTGTGCCGCGCCGAAAAGCTGAGCAGGGCGCGCAGGCGCGCGTTTTCCTCGGAGGCTTCCGTGTATTCGCGGTAATCCTGGCGGAAATCCGCTATTTGCTTTTTAAGCGCGTCGTTCTCCGCGGCAACCTTTTCGTATTCGTACATATAGCCGTATATCGTCTCAAACGTCCGCGCGACGGCGGCCGCGGCGGTGCGCAAGGGCCGCGCCGCGGCGGCGGCCCACTCGGTGAGGAAGCCGCTTCCGCCGCCGGTGCCGGAGGACACGGCCGCGACGGCGGCGACGACGACGGCGGCCAGCGCGATAGCAATATTCTTTCTCGTCAGAAACGCTTTCATTATTATGACCATTCCTTTTGTCGCACTACAGGCACAAAATGACTATGAAAAGGAATTGTCATAATGTGCGTGTTTTGCGGTTGCCCGCACGGGCGAGCAAAACGCACTGAAATTATCGAAGTTTGAACTTGTTTCAAACTTCCCCCTCCCCGTCAAGCCCTTCGGCGGACGCCAAAATTATAGCCATCATTCCACCCCTTTATAATACAGCCCGCGCGTGAACCCGCCCGGCGCGTAGCTCCCGAGCCCCATATATCGCCGCGCGACCTGCACACACTCGGCGGCGTTTTCCGTGGTGAACGCCAGCCGCAAGCCCCAGAGCCCGACGCTTTGAAAATCGGACAGCCGGTCCGCTAAAAACAGCTTCCGCGAGTTGAGGACGACGTTCCGGCAGGAGTCGGCGTTCTCGCGTATAACGGGGAAGCTCGCCCCCGTCCTGTCGGTCAGACCGGAAAAGCTCTCGCAGGCGCACACGCCGAGCGCGGACTTTATCACGCAGTTTTCCGTGAGCATAAGCGGCAGCCTGCCGTAGACGATTATTTCGGTGTCGAGCGGCTTGGCGGCGTCGCGAAGCTGTGCGAGGCTCATTTCAAACGACGCTATGGCGCTGACGAGCCCCAAGTCCCGCGCGGCGGCGAGGGAGTACGACGAAAACAGGTTCAGCCCGAAGTCCCCGCGCACGTTGAAGCCCGCCTCCCGCAGGGGCAAAAGCTGCCCGAGGTTCCCGCACAGCGCGTCGGTTATTCCGGCGCTCCGCGCGGCGCTTAGTATCTTTTCCGCGCGCGCTCTTTCGGAATCGAATATCACCCGCGGCGGCGCCGCCGCGACCGTAATATCCGGGGCCTCAAGGAACGGCTTAATTTTCGACAGGCTCCGAAGCTCCGCGAGCGGTATATAAAGTACGCGCGGGCGCAGCTCCAAAAGCTCCTTTGACAGCTGCTCGGCCTTCGTCACAGACACCGTGAATACGGGCGGCTCCGTCCTGCCGCGCGGCTCGATAGCGGCGAGCGCTCCCGCCGGGTCGTATTCCCGCGCGGGCATAGGCGCGGGCTCTCGGCGTTTTTCCAGCAGCTCCGCGAGCGCGGCGCGGCGCATTTCGTTGACGGCGGCGGCGGAGAGGGAGAGCCCGGGCTCTACGCGCAGCTTTACGCCGGCGCAGTAAAACGGGGTCCCGCCGGTCTTGTGAAGCTGCGTTGACAGTATGGCCGCGTCGGTTTCCCTGTGGAACGCCGGCTCCGGTATCTCGCCCTCGCGGGCGGATATATTCCGTTTGTCGTCCACGGCGACAAGGCGCGCGGGCCTTCCGGCGCGAAGCTGCGCGGCGAAGCGCACGGGCACGCGCTGAAACTCACCGCGCATATAATTTTTTCTGGCGGACGTGAAAATACGGCTTTCCGCCGATACGCCATATTCTCTTACGCCGAGCATATTCCCGCCGAGCTTTTTTGTATAATACCCGTCCGTAAAGCCCTGGCGTGAGAATGCGTCGTGAAGCGCCCGGAGGTCTTCCTCGGACGGCTCCTTGCCCTCGCGCACGGCGCGGGCGTATATGCCGGTCACGATAGCCGCGTATTCGGGGCGCTTCATCCGCCCCTCTATTTTCAGCGCGCGGACGCCCATTTCTTCAAGCTCGCCGACGTATTTGACGAGGCAGTTGTCTTTAAGGCTCAGCGGATATTCGGTTTTTCGCCCGCCAGAGTCGTAGGCCATACGGCACGGCTGGGCGCAAAGGCCGCGGTTCCCGCTGCGCCTCCCTATTACGGAGCTGAAATAGCACTGCCCGGAATGCGAAACGCAGTACGCCCCGTGGACGAAGACCTCAAGCTCTATCGGCGAGCCTTTCGCGATGCGCGCGACGTCTTCTTTTGGCAGCTCCCGCGCGAGAACGGCGCGGCGCGCGCCCATCGCCCGGGCGAGCCTGATGCCCTCAGAGCTGTGCAGCCCCATTTGCGTGCTGCAATGCAACGGCATATCCGGCAGCGCCCGCCGCAGCGCGCGCAGCAGTCCCAGATCGGCGACGATAACGGCGTCCGCGCCGGCGCGCGCCGCCGCCGCGGCTGAGTCCACCGCCGCCGGCAGCTCTCGGTCGCTGACGAGAGTATTTAGCGTGAGGTACGCTTTAACTCCGCGCACGCGGCAATACTCGCACGCGCGCGCGAACTCGTCCGGGGTGAAATTTTTCGCCCCGCGCCGCGCGTTGAACGCCGAATATCCCATATATACCGCGTCGGCGCCGTTTTGCACCGCCGCGGTGACGCCCTCCGGAGAACCGGCTGGGGCCAATATCTCAAGCTTAGCCATATTTCATCCCGATCGCCCGCGCCGGTCCGCCGTGCGGGGAGTAATACTGTTTGTTGGGTTTTGTTTTTTGGTGTAATGTATTTTAACATTATCTCCGGCGCATTGCAATCGGAAATGTCGGTTTATTTTATTGTGTTGATTGCCGGGCTTCGCCCGCTTGTTTCAGGCCCGCGCTATTCGCCAGCTGTTCGCGTTTTGCCGGCGCGTCCACAGCGCGCGGTACTGACCGCCCTTGGCGAGAAGGAAATCAATTCTCGTGTCAGACATTTTGCATTCTCCTTAATAATAAAATATTTTTTCCTCAAAGTGAGGTCTTCGCGTTTATCGACTTATCGACGTTCATCTTGCCGATATACGTGGGCTCGAAAGTATGTGCCGGGCAAGCACTACAAGGAGTTCTGCGCCGGCCTGAAAGCGGTCTATTCAGCGCCGGGCCCCGAGGCGGCGGGGCTCGCGTTCGGCGGCCTTGAAGAAAAATGGGGGGGCCGGCTGCCCCGGCGCGGTCCGCGCCGGGCGCGAGAACTATGCCCATGCCGGGCAACTGTCCGGCTACCCGGCGGCGATACGTAAAATGATCTACACGGCTAATATCATAGAGAGCGTGAACTCAGCGCTGCGCAAGGTGACATCCCGGAAAGGCGCCCTTTCCAAGCTGCCTACCTCCGCACCGCCGGCCTGACGCGAAAGTGGGCAATGCCCGCCGCCAATTGGCCAGCCCTTCGCGGCCAGCCCGGCATAGCCAAGCCCGGCTGGGACGCGCTTTGATATGGGGTGCACCCTATATCGCGAAACCTTTACCACGCGCATTGGCGCAATTTATTCGGCTGACGTTTACACAAAGTTCTTGACACGACCGAAACAAACGCTTTCCACCAGCCTTCCAAGCTGGCCATGTGGATCCGATTCCCATCACCCGCTCCAATCAAAATCCCCTTGCAAGCCCTACGGCCGCAAGGGGGTTTTTAGGCTTGCTCCTCTATTCCAGCATCACCCGCAGCTTGTCGATCGCGCGCCGCTCAAGACGCGACACCTGCACCTGCGACACGCGCAGTATCCGCGACGCCGCGTCCTGCGTCAGCCCGTGGAAATACCGCAGGCCGATCACAAGCCGCTCCGTTTCGGGCAGCGCGTCGATAGCCTCGCGCAGCGCGACGCGCTCCACGAGCGATTCTTCGTCCCCGGACGACGCGAGGACGGCTTCCAGCGTGAGCCCGTCATCGCCCGTTTCGCGCTGGAGAGATTCAAGGGGCGCCGCCGCCGTTTCCGCCGCCGCAATTTCCCCGGCGTCAAGCTGCAGCTCCTCCGACAGCTCTGAGATCGTCGGCTCCCGTCCGAACCGCTGTTCTAAGCCCCGCTTCGCCGCGCGTATTTTCGTCGCGCGTTCTTTTAAGCCGCGGCTGACCTTAACGCTGCCGTCGTCGCGGAGAAAGCGCCGTATTTCCCCGGCTATTTTCGGCACGGCATACGTTGAAAACTGCGTGCCGTAGGCCGTGTCATAGCCGCGTATCGCTTTCAGGAAGCCGACGCAGCCGAGCTGAAACAGATCGTCCGGGTCCACGCCGCGTCCGAAAAAGCGCCGGGCGACGCTCCAGATAAGGCCGGAGTTTTCCTCGATAGCTTCGCCCGCAGCTTCGCGGTCGCCGTTTTTTGCGGCCTCGATGCGCCGGACGGCGGCCTGCTCCGTCATTTTCGCGTGACCCGGACGGAGACCGTACGCCGCATAGTCACGGTTGTGCCGCGGCCCGGCGCGGAGCGTATTTTTACGCGGTCCATAAAGCTCTCCATTATTGTAAAGCCCATGCCGCTCCGCTCGTCGCCGCCCGTCGTGAACATCGGCTCCCGGGCTCTTTCGATATCGGGGATGCCGAGGCCCTTGTCCCGCACCGTTATTTCGACGGAATTGTCCGGAAAAACGCGCGCGCGCACGAATATTTTGCCGACGGAATCGGGATACGCGTGGACGATGCAGTTCGTCACCGCCTCGCTGACGGCGGTCTTGATGTCGTTCAGCTCGTCAAGCGTCGGGTCGAGCTGGGCCGCGAATACGGCGACGGACGCGCGCGCGAAGCCCTCGTTCACTGAGCGGCTCAGGAATTCTAACTTTACGCT
>JAISFB010000048.1 GCA_031263805.1 Oscillospiraceae bacterium | reverse complement strand
CCCAAGGAGCTTGAGTACATCGAAACGCCCGGCTTCGGAGGCTTCCCGATGAAAACTCTCAGCTATCCGCTGAACCAGCACGACCACGGAGTAACGACGTTCAAGCGCGAGCCGTGGTGGCAGATGATGCAGGCGACGGACGCGCAGATATTCTCGCCGTCGGTCGTGCCCGACAACATCGCGCGCGCGTTTTGCTTCGAGGGCGGCGCCCCGCGCGTCACGGCGGACAAGGAGATAAACCCGGATATGTTCGGCGTGGAGTGGGAATACGTCGCGCAGGTTTCGGGGTCTATGGTTCGCCCCGGCAAGCCGTATCTTGAGGACATTGAGGAGTGGTACGACAAAATTGTCTGGCCGGATATCGACAAGTGGGACTGGGAAGGCTCCGCGAAGATGAACAACGGCACGTTCCTGCGCCCGACGGCATTCAATCAGATGTGGTTCCAAACGGGCTGGTACGAGCGGCTGATCTCGCTGCTGGACTTTGAAAACGCCGTGCTCGCGGTTTTTGACGAGGACTCGCAGGAGCACGTGCACAAGTTCTTCGACAAGCTGACCGACCTTTATATCCGCATATTCGACAAGGCGATAGCGACGTTCCCGGAGATACACGCGTTCTTTATCCACGACGACTGGGGCAGCCAGAAGGCGCCGTTCTTTTCACCCGACGTCGCGGAGGAAATGATCGTGCCGTATATGAAGCGCGTGACGGATTTCCTGCACTCGAAGGGCAAATTCTGTGAGCTGCACTCGTGCGGCAACAACTACAAGCAGGTGCCCAATTATATAAAAGCCGGCTGGGACGCGTGGGCGCCGCAGCTGATGAACGACAGCTACAAAATCTATGACGATTTCGGCGATAAGCTGCTCATCGCGACGTTCCCGCAGAACATCCCGGACGACATTATGGCGCTCACATCGACGGACGCCCGCGGCGCCGCCTTCGCTCAGCTCCCGGAGGACGAACAGCGCCGTATCGCGCGCGAGTACGCCGACCGCGTCTGCGTTGCCGGCAAGCCGAGCTTCTATAACTTCTATGCCGCGCATTTTCTTACGCCCGCCTTCCGCGAAGAGCTGTATATCCGCTCGCGGGAGAATTACAGCAAATAACGCGGGCGATTGACACGCGCTGAAGCGCTTGGGGAACGCGCTTGCGAGCGCGTACGGGGCGTGTCAATGAGTATCCCCCGCGCGTCGCGCGATAGCGCGTGCCCCGTGCCGCAGCACGTTCAATCAGGAGGTTTACCGTGAGCTTTGAGTACGACATAGAACGCGTCCGCGAATTTTTCGCGGCTGATCGCTTCGCGGCGCTCGCCGGCGCGTATATAGAGTCCGTGACGGACGACGAGGTCGTCTGCTCGCTCGAAATTGAGGACAAGCACCGCAACGCGATGGGGGCTGTGCAGGGCGGAGCGATATTCACTCTCGCCGATCTGTGCTTCGCCGTGCATTGCAATCAGGCGCTGCTGCGCGGCGAGGACGTCGGCGGGACGGTGGGGCAGTCGTGCTCAATATCGTATCTGAAGACGCCGCGCGGGAAGCGGCTGTTCGCGCGCTCGCGCCGTCTGTCCGGCGGCAGAACGATGTCGGTGTTCGGCATTTCGGTGTCGGACGAGCTCGGTAACGCCGTCGCGGAGATGCTGGGCAACGCGTTTACGACGGCAAAACACCCGGAGCGGGCCTTTTGAAGCGCGCGGCGGGCATATGATCCACTCGAAAAGTCTTATTCCTCACGGCAAAGCCGCTCGGGACTTTTCTCGCTCACAAGCCTTTTTTCTCGTCCGCCTTAGGCGGACAACCGAAAAAGATGCTTAATATTAAATTGCGCGACTTATCGCGCGATTTAATATTTACGAAATCCTTTATCAACGCTTGACAACCCTTGTGTAAAAATGATATTCTAAGGGCGTCCAAAATAAATATCAGCAGGAGGTTTCACAATGACAAAGAAAGAACTTTTCTTCTCCGCGCTCAAGAATGAGCAGCCCCCTAAATTCATGGGGCACGCGTTCGATCCGTTCCCGCAGGAGGTCGTGTTCGGCCCCGCCGGCCCGGAGCTGCTGTTCCACGCCGTTATCGACCCGATCACGAACTGGGATATCCTCCAATTCTCCGGCGAGCGCTATCAGGACCTTTGGGGCGTAACTCACCGGTATATCGTCGGAGAGGACCCCGGCATCATCCCGCTGACCGACGCGAGCAATCAGGTCATACAGGATATGGAGCACTGGCGCGACTACGTAAAATTCCCGGAGATTCCGAAGGACCTCGACTGGTCATACGCCCGGGCGCAGTGCAAGGCGGCGCATGAGCGCGGCGAGCTCGTTATGGTTCCGACGTTCCGCGGACTGTTCGAGCGTCTGCACAGCCTGCGCGCGTTCGAGTTCGTGATGGAGGACCTGATCGTCAACGCCGACGAGGTGGAGGAATTCTTCGACGCGTACACAGACTGGAAGCTCGAGGTGCTCAAGCAGCTTATCGACAACCTTGACATCGATATGATCCACAGCCACGACGACCTCGGCGCCAAGGAAAAGCTGTTCTTCTCACCGACGATCTTCCGCGAAATGCTAAAGCCGCGCTATAAGAAGCTGTATTCATACGTACACAGCCGCGGCAAGCTCGTTCAGCACCACTGCGACTGCTATATCACGCCGTTCGCCGCCGACTTCGCCGAAATGGACGTCGATATGTGGCAGGGCGCGCTGCCGACGAACGATATTCAGCTCATTCAGAAACAACTCGACGAAAAGGGCCTGAACCTGCTGCTTATGGGCGGCCTGGAATCCGCGATAATCGACAACCCCGAGGCGACGGAGGAGGAGATACGCGCCGAGGTCCGCCGCGCTATCGACACCTACGGCCCGGGCGGGCATTTCCTGCCCTGCATCGGAAGTATCAACTGCCTGTACGAGAAAAACGAAGTCATCGTCGTTGACGAGATGAACAAGTACGGCGCCGAGTGGGTGGCAAAGCAGAAGAAATAAGGGCGTCCGCCCAGAATCGGATATAGGAACAGCGGCGCGGGTTGACTGCGCCGCTGTTTTTTTGCG
>JAISFB010000012.1 GCA_031263805.1 Oscillospiraceae bacterium | reverse complement strand
TAATAACCGAACGTGACGGCGCTGAGGACCTTACTGAACGCCGGCTCCGAATACGAAATTTGAAGGTTGACGGGCGCCGCGCGGTCGATTTTATAATGCTCAACGGCGAGCATTGACACGGCCTCGGTCTTACTGTCCCGCAGATAAAAGCTTATGTCGCTCGGCGCGCTTTCCCCGGCGAAAACAAGGCCTTCGCTCCAATTTTCGCCGTCAGCGGAAATCAGGTCGTAATTGCTGTAGGGCGTTCCGTTTATCGGCGTTATGACAAAATTGCCGGCGCGGAACCAGCCGTCGGCGCCGTCGGGCTCCGTCACGGCGTAGTGCGTATTTTTTAACGGCGCGGCGGACGTTACGGTCAAATCCGCGGCGGCGTACTCAAACGTATAATTGGCCGTCGCCTCGCCGCCGGAGGGCGCGATCGCGTCGGCATACGGCCCGGACGCCGCGAATTTTCCGATATCGCACGACGCCGAGGGCGTCTCGTAGCCCGCGTCCTTAAGCGTGTTTTCGTCCTCGCCGTCGGCGAAGCCCGTGACCGTCACGGCGAGCGGGATATCCTGACCGTAGCTTATCGTTTGGCTCTTCGCCGCGGCCGTCAGCGTTTTTTTCGCGATGCCGGCGCTCTCCGGCTCCGGCTGAATGAGCGTGTAGTTTTGCGAGCCCTCGCCTTCGAGCGCGAAATCGCCGAACGTCACCGGGACGCTATCGGCGGCGGCGACGGCGGTAAACCGCGGCGTTCCTAATATGAGAGAAACGGACTCGGAGTCGATTGGTTCTATGCCGCCGCCGCCGAGGGCGAGAGACGGAGTTTCCCGAAACTCCGCAAAGTCTGTCCCGTCGTAAATTTTGTCCCGGACGGCTGCATTCATAACGCTTACCGGCTTAGGTGCTATTGTGACCTCGTATTCCACCGAAACCGGATTGTAGTTGTCGTCGCCGGGCTTCGTCGCCTTTACGACAAACGTTCCGGCCAGCGACGCGCTCAGCCAAGAGCCGTCTATCTCCGCGCTCCCGGCGCCCTGTTCGACGATCTCGTATTCGACCTGCGTTTCTGCGGAGCCGCCGAAGACGGAAACGTCGATTTTTTCGGGATAGACGGCCTCGGTGAGCTCCGGCGGCGGCAGCGGGGCTTGATTTGCCTTCGCGACGTCGTATTCCCCCAACTCTCCGGACGCTTCGAGATAATTGCCGTCGCCGCCGTATACGGCTGTTATCTCTCCGTGCGCCACCGGCATAACGTAGCTGTAAGACGCGGTATTTTCGTCAACGTATGCCTCGCCGAGCGGCTTTCCGTCTTCAAAAAAAGCGACCGTTCCCAAAGCGGGCGCGCCGTCGACTGTCCCGGTCACCGCCGCCGTCAATTCGATGAGCGCGCCGTATTCGGCGCCGCCTGCGGGACGCGCCGAGACCCCCAGCGCGACCGGTTTTCTTTCCACGGACAATACGCACGGCTCGGAGTTCACCGTAAACCGGTTCCAATTCCAATTCCGGTACGAGGCGACGGCGCAGAAATAAGCCGCCCCGTCGTCGGCCCTCACGGGAGCCGGAATTATAAGCGTCGCGCCCGTTTCTCCGTATAAGAGCTCGGGCATTCCGCCGAACGCCGGCGATATTTTATACCATTGATAAAACAGATATCCGGGACCGTCCGCCTCGACGGAAAAGACCGCCCGCTCGGCCCCGAACACAACGCTTTGGTCCTCCGGCTGACGTGTTATTTTCACAGGCCTGTACCAAGGATTTTCATCGTGTCCTTCTTCGCCGGGGTTTTCATCGAGATTTTCATCAAGATTTTCATCAAGATTTTCATTGAGGTCTTCATCAAGGTCACCGGAATCTTCGTCGGGTCCCTCATCTAATAAATCTTCGCCGAGGTTCGCGTTGTCGGTCGCATCCGCGTACTCGCCGGGCTCAGCGGCGACGGACACGCTTTCGTCCCCGGCGGCGACGTCAACGGCCAAAGCCTTCGGCGCGATAAGCGCCGCGCACAAAAGCAGCGCCAGCAACCTTTCGCAAAACGACAGCCGCTTTAG
The DNA here is from genome assembly GCA_031263805.1 of Oscillospiraceae bacterium. Classification (GTDB taxonomy): domain Bacteria; phylum Bacillota; class Clostridia; order Oscillospirales; family Oscillospiraceae; genus JAIRRO01. The sequence goes on along the minus strand of JAISFB010000012.1, from coordinate 1,236 downwards.
CTCCCGCTTCGGAGCTCTCTCAAAATTTCTTCCGTTAAAATTCCTTCCGTTAAAATTCCTCTTGAAACCTTTCATTTCCGCCGCTCCTTTCTTTCATCCGTTTTTCTTTCACCCGTTTTGCCGTCCATTTCGATTTGCGCGAAAAAGCTGAAATTTTCTCCGTTGAGAACGCCGTGCATTTGGACTGTAAACACGGCGGTCGACAGGAAAATGTACTCCGCGTACCCCCGCGGGTCTGTCAGCGCGGATACTGTGAAGCAGCAGACGCTCACGGCGCAGGCGATATCCGCCGCGCGCGCCCACTTGTTTGAAAACACGCGCAGTATCCCGGGCCTTTTATTTTTGCGCTTTACCGTCAGCCGTTTTCTGCCGCGGTCCGCGAACAGGAAAAGGCCGTAGCCCGCTATCAGCGACGCCCAGAACCAGACCCCCGATATCCGCAGAGGCAGGGCGCTGCCCTCAAGCGACCTGTCGCTCGCGTAGGGCATAAAGAGGAAAGACAGCGACATCAGCAGCATACACAGCACAGCTCCCCAAAACTCGATTTTCAGCTTGTCCCGGTTCATAACACAATACCCTTCTTTCGCCAAACTATTTTGCATCAAATTATTTTGCGTCAAATTATTTCGTCCGTGTGGATGTAGGTGATGTCGTATTCGACCTCGAACGCCGCCGCGGCGTCCGGCGGAGCCGCGTTCTCCGGCAGGGGAGTCGTTGCCGGCTCGGGCTTGTCCGCGCGGCGCGGCGGGCTTTTTTCCGGCCCGGAGCTCGAGGCGCGTCCGGTGGGTCTTTTTTCCGCGACGCCCAAAAGGCTTCTGATCGCCCTCGGAATTTTGAAACGGATAAAAAGAAACGCGCAGACGAGCAGCGTCAGCGCGGCGAGCGCGGCGGAACCGATATGTATATTTCTGAGCGTCTCATAAGTCATTCTTGTCCGCTTCTCCTGTTTTCTCATCCCGTGTTTTTTCATCCCGCCGAATTTATTCTCGCCCTCGCCTCGCCGATGTCCGCCGAAAGCCCTTTGATTATCGCTTTTACGTCCTCGTATTTCGTCTCGTCCCCGAGCCGCCCGGCGTCCGCGGCGACATCGTCCAAAAGCGCGAGCATTTCGGCCTTATCGACGTTGACGAGGAAATATCCCGCCTTGTCCGAGGCGACGCTCACTATCTCCGCCCAGGCCAAAAGCTTGATATCGTTGTCGTCTATCTCCGACGCGCCGGCGCGCAGGGCGGCGAG
>JAISFB010000110.1 GCA_031263805.1 Oscillospiraceae bacterium | reverse complement strand
CCTTTCAGAAGCTCCTCGCGCCCCTGCCAAATGCCGCGCTTCGACTCTTTTATGCGCTCTATGACCGTGTCCGCCGACTCCATAACAAGGATTTTCTTGTCGGTGGAAAGGGATATTATAGTGTCGGGGGTCTCCTCAATAAATTCTATTAAATCCTCGTTGACGAAAAATACGTCGGTTTTATTGATGCGCGTTACCTGTATCATACATGGCTCCCCTCTCTGAATATCCTGAAATTTTTAATTACGCGCGCCGCCGCGGACGCGCGTCCGCGGCGGCGCGCGGCGTTTTAACGCTTGAGATTGATGAGCTCCTCGAGCAGTGTGTCGGACGTCGTGATTATGCGCGAGTTCGCCTGGAAGCCGCGCTGCGTGATGATCATATCCGTGAACTCGGCGGACAGATCGACGTTGCTCATTTCGAGACGCCCGGCTTCGACGCTGCCGGCTCCGCCCGTCCGCGGAAGGCGGTATACGGCTTCGCCGGAGTTCGGCGTCTGGAGGAAGGTGCTGTTGCCCTGTTTTTCAAGACCGGGCGGGTTCACGAAAGTCGCTATCGCGATAGTCGCGGCCGCGGTTTTGACGGTCGCATCATCTTCCCCGCTATTATCAAATCCCCAGATAACGCCGTTTGAGTCGATGGAAATACCCGTCCAGCCGTCAAGATTAATTACGGACAGTGCTGTGTCGTCTTCGCCGCTACCTATAGATATCGCCGGCTCGCCTTCCGTAGCCGCCGCACCCAGCACGTAAGAGCCGTCCGCGGTCACAAGGCTCCCCGCGTTATCAAGATAAAAGTTCCCGGCGCGTGTGTACAGAGGGGTTCCTCCGCTGTCGATAACAAAATATCCGTCGCCTTGTATGGCAAGGTCAAGCGCGTTATCCGTAGTCTGAAACGCGGACTGTGTGTGCTGTACGTCAATGGCTGCGGTTTTGACGCCGAGCCCTATCTGCATAGGGTTCGTGCCGCCGTAGGCGCCTGTTGCCCCTTCAGCCACCGCCGTCGGAGCGCCGGCGGCGCGAGAGGTCTGGCTGAACACGTCCTGAAATACTGTGCGGGAGGATTTATAACCGACGGTGTTGACGTTCGCGATGTTGTTCGCGATCACGTCCATACGCGTCTGGTGGTTGCGGAGTCCGGATACCCCGGAGTAGAGTGAACGCATCATAAAAGCGCCCTCCTTTAATTTTTTGTATTATACTTCTTTTATTGCCGAATGTCTACAATGTTCGCGATTATTATTTTCTGAATATCGGAAATGAGCTCGCCCGTCTCAAAATCGACGGTCCCGCGCTCTACGGACGCCGTGAGCACGCCGTTTTCGACGCCGACTCCCGTGACGACGCCGGTTATCGTTTCCGTGGACGTCTGCCCGTCCTCGCCCGAGGCCTCGACCGTGCGTTCCGCCGTGACGGTGCGCCCTATCAGGGCGGAGGATGCGAGCAGCGGGTTTTCCTGCTTGAACAGCTCGTTGTCGTACACCTGCGTGATGGCGGAGGTGCGGACTAGCGTGCCGTTTATCTCCGCGTACGTCTCGCCGTCGTGCTTTACTATGCGGTCAACGAGGCCGTTTACGACGCGCGCCGCGCCGTCCGAGTCGGAATACTGCGCAAGAACGTATTTCCCGGCGAGGGAATAGTTTTGAAAGTCGAGCATCGCGCCGCTCATATTCGTAAGCTGCTCGAGCGACGAAAACTGGGCGAGCTGGGCGACAAAATCCGAATCTTTCGTCGGCTCCAACGGGTCCTGATATTTGAGCTGGGCGGAGAGCAGATACAGAAAATCGCTTTTGCCGAGCTCGTTTTTCACGTTGCGCTGTTCCTTTATGTAGTCCTCGTACAGGCGCAGTCCGGTGTTTTTTATGCTGTCCGATACAGCTGAGGTCGTGTCCGCCATTGTTTTTCTCCTTTTTGCTTTACGCGCTGTATTCGATGCTTTCGTAGGCGTCGCCGCTCTCCCACCAGACATAATTGCCGTAATTGCCGTAGTCCGCCGCTGACGCGCGGGAGAGGTCGGAGCGCTCCGTGTACGCCGCTCTTCGGGCCCCTGCGATGTCGTCTTCCTCAATGGCAATGGCCGGGGCGGCTTGGACGATCTCGCCGATCCGTCCGGCTGTCCGCGAGCCGGAGCGCCGCGAGGCTCCGAAGCCGCGTCCGTCCCCGCCCGAGTGATCGCCGGGCGACGAGCCGTAAGCGGAGAGCTCCGCGCCGTTAAAGCCGGTCTCCGAGAGCTCGACTCCGCTGACGCGTATCCCGCGCTCGCTCATACGCTCTATGATACCGACGATCTCGCCGTTTATCAGCGAGCGCACGCCGGGGTCGTCGGCGAGGATTTTCACGGATACGCCGTTCGGTGCTGAGACGAGCGTCATCGACACTTTTCCGAGAAACTCCGGCTTTAAGTCGATGGACATTGTCTTTTGCCCGTCTGTCGCCATAATTTGAAGTCTTTCGATCATCTCCGGGATGATGTTTTCGCGCGAAACGGGCGCGTTTGACGAAGCCGACGCATCGCGCAGCGCTCCGTCCGCCGCGACGCGCTCGGGCGCGAGCTCAAGCGGGCGGGAGTTTGGCAAGGACGAGGACGCGTCCTTTTCTCCGCCGTCCTCCGCCGGCTTTTCCTCCGCCGCGCGCTCCGGCTTTCCGGGCGACGGCGCCGGGGAAACCGCCGCCGCCGCCGCCGGCTCGGGCGCGGGCTGCGCTTCTATCGTAGCCGGTTCCCGTTCAGGGGCGGGCTCTGTCGCCGGAATCGCTGCCGGGAATTGAGTTTGCTTGACGTTTACGTTCTCCGGGGGGCACGGTTCCGGTTCTGCCGGCGCGGGCGCTGTGTCCGCCGCCGCCGAGTTTACCGTATCCGTCGCGGGGTTTTCCGGCATCCGTGCCGTAT
>JAISFB010000095.1 GCA_031263805.1 Oscillospiraceae bacterium | reverse complement strand
ACGGCGCGGTTCTTTGAGGACGGCGACCTTGTCAATCTCGGCATCGGTATGCCGACAAAATGCCTCGACTTTTTGCCCGAGGGCATCGACGTGTGGGTCGATACGGAAAACGGCGCCATCGGGCTCGCCGGCCCGCCGGCGGACGGCGAGTGGACCGACCCCGACGTTGTGGACGCGGGCGGCAGCGTGTCTAAGCTGCGCGTCGGCGGCTGCTGCTTTGACAGCTTCACGTCGTTCGGATATATCCGGGGTGGGCACGTCGCGGCCACGGTGCTCGGCGCTTACGAAGTCGATCAGGAAGGCAACCTCGCCAACTGGATGATCCCGGGCAAGACGGCCGCCGGAATGGGCGGCGCTATGGACCTTGTCGCCGGCGCGAAAAAAGTGCTCATAATGACGGAGCACTGTGACAAGAAAGGCAACCCGAAGATACTGAAAAAATGCACCCTGCCGCTGACGGCGGCGGGCGAAGTGGACTATATAATCTCCGAGCTATGCGTCCTGCACAAGACCGACAAGGGCCTCGTGCTCGAAGAGCTCGCCCCGGGCGTGTCCGTTGAGGACGTTGTATCGAAAACAGGCGCGGAACTCATAATCTCGGAAAAAATCGGGTCAATGATTTAACCGAAAAACAAAAAATTAGGAGGCGGTTTTTACGAACATCCAGCTTATCATCATCCTTCTCTATATCGCAGTGACCGTACTGATCGGAGTTCTGTCGATGCGCAGGACAAAGACCTCGGACAGCTTTCACGGCGCGGCGATGGGCGTTTTCGCCATTGTCGCCGCCAGCGCCGGCGAGTGGCTCGGCGGCACGGCGACGACCGGCGTATCCGAATACGGGTTCAACTACGGGCTGTCCGGCGCGTGGTATACGATAGCAAACGGCATAGGCGTGTTCTTCCTCGCTATGCTGTTCGCCAAGCTATACCGCAGTCTCAACAGCGTTACGGTGCCGGGCATTATAGAAAAATTCTTCGGCGTTAAGGCGCGCACGGTGTCCAGCATATTGCTCGTCATAGTAATGCTCGCGGTGGGGCTGTCGCAAATGGTGGCGGCGGGCAAGCTCGGTGAGAATCTGCTGGGCCTCTCGTTCACCCCTGTAGTCCTCGTCTTCGCGGTATTATTTATAGTATATACGCTCGCGGGCGGGATGAACGCCGTCGCGAGCACGAATAAGATGCATATCTTCGCCATGTACGGCGGCGTTATAATAGGCGTGATATTCGCGCTCGTGAAAGTAGGCGGCTTCGGCGAGCTGATGAAATGGCTCGACAAGGACAACATCTCAGCCGCGACAGAGGCGGCGATCGCCGCTACGGGGAAAGCCGGCCCTCAGCAGCAAGAGGCGGGCGGATACCTCGGAATGCTTACGATAGGCTTCTCCAGAGTGTCAAGCTGGGTCATAGCGTCCCTGCTCGGCGCGTGTACGGCGCAGGCCGGCATACAGCCCGTTCTCGCCGCGAAGGACGTATCCACGGCGAAAAAGGCGTGCATCATCACAGCGCTCGTAACGGCTCCGTTCGGCATCTTCACGGCGCTGCTGGGTATGGCGGCAAAGGCGATGTTCAACAAGGGCGAAATGCTCTATAACGCCGACAATGTGCTGATCACCGGCAAGGACGCGCTGCCCACGCTGATGACCGGTACATATCTGCACTCCAACACCTTGATCAGCGGCGTCGTCGGCGGTCTTGTTCTCGCGGCGATACTCGCGGCGATCATCTCAACGGTCTCCCCCATCATCCTCTCAGCCGGCACAATGGTCACTAAAGACCTGTATCAGCGCGTGCTCAAGCCGGACGCGTCGGATAAGCAGGTGCTGTTTGTAAGCCGCGTCGTCACCGCCGTCTCCGGCGTCATCTGCGCCGTCGCCGCGATTGCGCTTGTGGACCTTTCGGCTGTGCTCGATATAGTTTACGCGGCGTACTCTCTGCGCGGCGCGATCTTTGTCGTCGTGCTGCTGGGTATCTATTGGAAGAAGGCGAGCGAGAAGGGCGCGTGCTGGAGCATGGTGCTCACGGGCGTCGTCGCGGTGTTCTGGAAGGTATATGATATTGTCGCGGGACACTATCCCATCTCCGATGGGATTACCGAAACATACGCCGCCGTCGCCGTCGCGCTTGTCGCGACGCTCGTATTCAGCTTCGTCTTCCCGAAGAAGACCCCGCTCGGGAAAGCAGCGTAAGACGGCGGGCCGCAAATGGCGCACATTCCCGTCTTTTCCGTCGTCGCTTACTCCGGCACAGGGAAAACGACTATGCTTGAAAGCCTTGTGCGGGAGCTAAAGCGCCGCGGGCTGCGCGTCGCCGCCGTCAAGCACGACGCGCACGACTTTGACATTGATAAACAGGGAAAAGACTCGTGGCGCTTTACGCGCGCCGGCGCGGACGTCGTCGCGATAGCGTCTGACACTCACGCCGCCGTTATGGAAAACCGCAAAATATCGTTTGAAAAGCTCATATCCGCCGTCACGGACGTGGACATTATCCTGACGGAAGGTTATAAAACAGGCCCGTACCCGAAAATCGCGCTCAGGCGCGCCGGGGCGGGCCTCGGCTTTGCCGTAGACCCGTCGGAATGTATCGCTGTGATGTCGGATGTTCCGGTTGACGAGTTTAGTGGTTCTGTGTTTGCGCTTGATGATATATCCGGTATCGCGGATTTTCTGTGCGGCGCTTTGCCGCGCGGCGAAAAACCGGAAATTCTCTGATAAGCTTGTAATTCCCCGCCGCGTTTGTTAAAATGCAGCACATAGCGGAAAAGGCTGGTGGCGTGAGGATCGGAGTTCAACAAACTTAGAGGAGATGCGGGCCGTGAGTCGGAACGGAATATTGGCGGCGGCGGACAACAGTCCGTTGGATGCGGGCGAGTTCTTTGAGCGCGAGCGTGTTAACGCGCTGTTTGAAAAAGCGATGCGAGCCCCGGTCGTCGCGGTGACGGCGGGTACCGGGTACGGCAAAACGCAGACGGTCAGCGCGTTTCTCGCGCGTGAGCGCGGCGCGAGAAGGTTCTGGATACCGCTTTCCGCGTCCGATAATCTCGGGGAACGGTTTTGGGAGGGCTTTGTGAAGGCGATCGCGCCCGTGAACGCGGAGCTCGCGGCGAATCTTAAGGAGCTCGGGCTCCCCGAGTCGGAAAGGCAGTACGAGCGATATTTCGCGCTCATAAAAACAAAGTCCCGGCCCGAAATAAGGCGCGTTTTCATATTGGACGATTTTCATCTGATAGAAAGCGAGGCCGTCGTGCGCTTCGTCGAGCGCGCGCTGGCGGAGCCGCAGCAAAACGTCACGACCGTGCTCATATCGCGGACCGAGACCCGGATAAACACTCTCGGATTTTTGGCGCACGGGCTTGTCAGCAGAATAGACGAGGACGAGCTGCGGTTTGACAAGGACGAGCTGCGCGAATATTTTGACAAGCTCGGGCTTGAGTTAGAGTCGCGCGACGTGACGGATATCCATATCGCGACGGGGGGCTGGCCGTTCGCCGTCCGTCTGATAAGCCTCGCGCTGAAGGGCGGCGCGGCGAAGCGGGAGCACGCGCTCGCCTCTATGAGGTCCGGGATTTTTAAGCTTATGGATACGGCGGTTTTCTCGCCGCTTTCGGAGACGCAGAAAAAGCTGCTGGTGAAGCTTGCGCTCATCGACCGCCTGCCGACGGCGTTTCTGAGAGAGCTGTCCCCGGACGCGGAAAAAACCGTTGAGTCGGGGAATATAAGCGCCTTCGTCAGATATGACGCGTATACGGATACGTTCCGCGCGCATCATCTTTTTCTCGAATTCCTGCGCGGGAAAAGCGGGCTTTTGACGCGGGAGGACGAAAAGGACGTATACTCGCGCGCCGCGAGATGGTGCCGCGAGAACGGCTTTAATTCGGACGCCGTGACGTATTACGAAAAGGCGGAGGATTACCGCGGCGTCGCTGACGTGGCGCACGCGCTGACGCGGATGACGCCGCCCCGTCTGGCGCGGTTCCTGCTCGACGTTCTGGACAGGACGCCGGACTGGGCGTTCGACTGGGACGTGCGGCTGTACGTCATCCGCATAAAGCTCTATCAGGCCCTCGCGATGTTCGACGAGTCGAAGGCGGAGGCGCGGCGCGTTATCGCGATGTACGAGCCGAAGCCGGACAGCCCGGAAAAGCACAGGCTTTTGTCCGAATGCTGGCTGAACCTCGGCTTCATCGGGATTTTTACGAGCGTTTACACGAACGAGCGCGACTATGAGGAGACGTTCGCGAAAGGCTACGAGCACTTTGAGCTCGGCGGAAAAATCGCGTTCGGCCCGCGGGAACGGGCGCTTGTAGCGTCCTACGTCTGCCGCGTCGGATATCCGTCGCCGCAGGGAGAGCTGGAGCGCGGGAACGAGATATTCGCCGTATACGCTCACTACGCCGAGAAAGCGAAGGATGGGATGTTCCGCGGGCTGACGGAGCTCGCGGATTGCGAGGCTGCGTATTACAAGGCGGATATCGGGAACGCGGAAAGATTCGCGAGCATAGCGCTGCAAAAAGCGCGCGAGGCGGAGCAGTTTCAGGTGGAGCACCGCGCGCTGATGTTTCTTTTGCGCATAAACATACACCTCGGAAACCCGGCGAAGCTGCGGGAGCTCATACGCCGGCTTGAGGCGATGCTCGCGTATGAGGAATTCCTGAACCGCTACACCCTGCACGATATCGTCATGGGCTGGTTTTACGCGCAGACGCGCCAGACGAAGTTGATCCCCGCCTGGCTGAAAAGCGAGTTTGAAAAAAGCGATCTCAACTCGCTCTCCTTCGGGCTGGAAAGCATCGTGAGGACGAAATATTTTCTCGTGGAAAAGCGGTATCACTCGGGGCTCGCGACGCTTGAGGAAAACCGCGGCAGATACGGCGCGGAGGCGTTCCTGCTCGGGCGGATCGACGCGGCGGCGCACAGGGCTGTGTGCCTTTATCACACGGGCGATAAGGACGCGGCGATAGAAACTCTGCGCGAGGCGTATGAGATTTCAGCCGGCGACAAGCTTGATATGCCCTTCATAGAGCTCGGGCGCGATATGCGGACGCTGACGTCCGCCGCGGCGAAAAGGGGCGGCGGCTCGATACCGCTTAAATGGCTTGATACGATACATAAAAAATCGTCCACTTACGCGAAAAAGCTGGGATATATCATTTCGGATAATTCAGAGCGCTCGCGGGACGGGGAGGACTTATCGCCGCTGACGGTGCGCGAGAGGGATATACTGTCCGACATCTGTCACGGGCTCTCGCGCTCGGAGATCGCGGCGAGCCGGGGGCTGTCTGTGAA
>JAISFB010000103.1 GCA_031263805.1 Oscillospiraceae bacterium | reverse complement strand
TTGGGGTTTCGGCCGCGTCAGGCGGCGGCTCGGGCGTGGGCAGCACGTCATACGGCGGCGCGACGGTCGGGGGCGCCGGAGTTCTGTCCGGCGTTTCGCGCGGGGGAGACGTGTGCTCTCCGACGGGCACGAGCTTGCCCATTACGACGTACCGCGCGCCCGTGAATTCATACGTGCAGGTGGAGAGCGTCAAGACGCGGTCCGACGGGCCGAGCTCGACGTAGCTTTTGAACGAGCTGCGCTCGAAAAGCGAATATATCCAGTCGGTATAATGTTCGTCGGACGCGAAACGGGTACGCCACACTTCCGCCTCCGACGCGTCGGCGACGAAACCGGCGAAAAGCTGTATTTCGTAATTGCCCGTCTCTGTGATGAGCCGCAGCGTCGGGTGGTTATTGTAAAACGACTGGCTTTTGTACTGCGTCACGGTCCACAGCATACTGTGGTTGCGCATATTGTGGCCGTATATTATCGTGTTGCGGTCGGTGAAGCCGCGGGCGTTGCGCATATCGATGAACAGCGCGCCGGCCTTGCTTGTGCGTCCGTCGAACATCGTCGTCAGGTATTCGGTGTTGTCGCGGCTGTGTACTACGGGATAGTTTATGTTCGTGCCGACGCCGATGAGCCACGCCTCAATATCGGAGTTTATTTCCCGCAGGCCGGCGAAATCGACGACGGGCCATATATCGGGCGCGTAGTCCTCGACGTAGCTCGGCTGCGGGTCGTCGGGATCGTCCGGCGGGTCGTCGGGCGGCGGGAGCTCGCCGTCCCCGGACGGGATCGGCGGGGGCGTCGGCGTGTTCGTCATAGCTTCGCCTGAATCGGGCGTAGTTACGAAGGTATTCTCGAGGTCGCCGTAATAGTCCGACGCTTTTTTGTATTCCAGCAGCCCGGTGACAAGATTGTAGCCGGAGAAAATCAGCGCTCCCGTGCATATCAGCAGCGCGAGACGGCGGAAATAGCCGAGGCGGCGGCGCGGCGCGGCGGTTTTATTGATTTTTTCGTCGTCCATTGCTGCTACCCCATATTATCAGGATTGACCCGCGAGGCCCGGGAACAGCGACGAGTCCGTGTGCGGCAGGAAGCACGCCGCGACGAAGGAGTCCATATATCCCGACTGCGTGGACAGCTCTACGTACGTTATGGATTTTGCCAGCTCGGAGAGCTTTTTCGACGCGTCCGCGGACATCAGTATCGCGTAAGCTCCCGAGAGCGACGAGTTGCCGATATACCGGAAGCGCTCCTCCGGAAGCTCCGGGAACATACCGATCCTTATCGCGTTTTTGATATTTATGCCGCTGCCTATCCCGCCCGCGACGAAAACGCGCGAAATATCCTCCGGCGAAAAGCCGAGCGGCTCCGTCAGCGTCATTATCGCGGAGAATATGGCGCCCTTCGTGCGGATGAAGTTGTCTATATCCGTTTCGTCGATATATATCTCGCGCCCCGTCGCCGAGACCTCCGCGGACGCGATGATATACCGGCCGCCGCCGTATTCCTCGTCGTAGACGATGCGCGGGCCCTCGCGCACGAACTTGCCGCGGCCGTTGATGATCTTGGTATGAAACAGCTCCGCGATAACGTCAATAATACCGGAGCCGCACAGCCCGACGGGCGCTTCGCCGCCGATGACAGCGAGGCCTGGCTCCATAGTTTCGCCGTCTATCACGCAGCCGTCGATAGCGCCGTCAGTGGCTCGCATACCGCACTTAATGTCCCCGCCCTCAAACGCGGGGCCGGCGGAGCAGGCGCACGCCATAAGAAATTCGTTGTTGCCGAACACGAGCTCGCCGTTCGTGCCGAGATCGACGAGCAGCGTCAGCTCCGGCGAGCTCCACATCATAGACGCGAGCGCGCCCGCCGTCACGTCCCCGCCGACATACGATCCGATATTCGGCGCGAGCGACAGCTTCGCCCCCGGCGATAAGTCGATGCCGAGCTCGCGCGTGAAAAGCGCCTCCGTCTCAAAAAACGCGGGAATGTACGGCTCTATTCTTATATTGTTCGCGTTCACGCCGAGGAGCAGATGATTCATCGTCGTGTTCGCGGCCACCGTCGCGCGGTAAATGCGCTCGGTATTGACGCCGGAATCGTCGCAGAGGCGGTGGATTATCGGCAGCAGGGATTCGTGTATCACGGCGTAGCGCAGGCGCTCTATGCCGCCGGGCTTCTGCTGCTCTATTATGCGGTTGATGACGTCCGCGCCGTAGCGTATCTGACCGTTTCCGGAGCTGCCCTTGGCGATAATGCGCCCCGTTTCGAGATCGACGAGCAGCGCGGAGACCGTCGTCGTGCCGATATCTATCGCCAGCCCGCACATCGGCTCCGAATCGTCATACGGAAACACGTCGAGTATCCGCAGCGAGCCGCCCCTATTATCCTCCATAACCATAACGCGCACCTTGAAATCGTTCGCGCGCAGAATATCCGGGAGATTGCGGAGCAGGGAGTAACGTATCGAAACGTCGGAAAAGCCCGTGACGTCGCGCACGGCGCGGACCAAGCGCTCGTTATCGGGCATCGTGTTATCGAGAGACGGCGGCTCGAGCTCGAGCGGGGCGGAATAATAGCCGCTGTGCATTTTCAGCCCCGCGCCGTGCAGGGAGTCCTGAAGCTCATTGAAGATGCTCATTTCGAGCGGCGAGGACATATCCGTGACGCGCAAACGGCTCTTGTACGCGGAGGCGACGTCGGGGACGAGCAGCTTCGCCTTGCCGCTCGCCTTGGATACGCACGCTAACCGCCAGCCGTTGTAATAATCGTAGTCGTTAATATGGCGCGTTATCGCGGAATAGACTTCTCCCTCCAGCAGCCGCACGCGGCACTTCCCGCACGAGCCGTTGCCAGAGCACGGCGCGTCTATAGCGACGTTCGCCTTGCGCGCGAGGTCGAGGATATTCTCGCCGTGGGCGGCGAAGATAGAAATATCCTCGCCGCCCTCCGCCCGGAATGTGATCTCATAGCCTGTCATTTAGTGAAATTCTCCTTTGCTCTGCGTCTGCGGATATTATATCACCCGCTACGACGAATTGCAACCGCCGCCATTTGATTTTCGTGATCGCCAAACGCGTTTCGCAACGAGTGTTACACCGAAGGAGCACGCCGTGACGGACAAAAACACGGCGGATAAATTGATCGCGGGGGAGCGTGACAACGGAGGCAATCCGACGGCAAGCCGCAAAACGAGCGCGTGTATCCAGTATACGCCGAACGACGCGTCCGCCATCGGCGTCAAAACAGGCGCCGCCTTGCCTATTAACCGGTTGCCGGAACCGTATTTCACGAGTACGAACAGCGCCGCCGCCACAAGATATGAGGGCAGTGAATAGCCCATATTAAATATCAGATCGCCCGCGCCGTTCGCAGATGAAATAATGTTCCCGATAAAGCCGACCGCGAAGCCGGCGATACCGCAAACGTAAATAAATGCCCTCAAATTTACGGACAATTCGTACTTGCCGAGCATATATCCAAGCAGATAATAACCTATATACCCGTTCAGCAGCGGGTCAAACAGGTAAACGGACGCCGAGGCCGTGATATTCAAAAACGGAACGACGGTTGTGG
>JAISFB010000094.1 GCA_031263805.1 Oscillospiraceae bacterium | reverse complement strand
CCCGTGTCGGAGATGGTGAAATGCAGCCCGTTTGGGTCCGCGCGGTGCCAGTAGTACGCCGTGACGAAGTGCCCGAGGCCGTAGGTGTGGCTGTGCGTGACGAGCTTTGGGTACCCCGTCGTGCCGGAGGAGAAGAACATGAGCACCGCGTCGTCGCCGCCGGGCGCGTCCTGCTCGCGCGGGAAGCTGCCGCGGAATTTCTCGAACTCGCCGTCGAAGTCGCGCCAGCCGTCGGCGGCGCCGCCGGCCATCACGCGCAGGCGCACGTTTTCGTTGTACTCCATCGCCTTTTCAGCCTCCCTGTAGGCGTCCGACTGCGCCGTCGCGATTATCGCGGAGACGTTGCCGGCCTTGAAGCGGTAGTCGAAATCCTTCTCCAGAAGCTGGTCGGGCGCCGGGATCATCACGGCGCCGAGCTTGTGCAGCGCGAGCGTGACGGTCCAGAACTGCCAGTTGCGTTTGAGCACGAGCATCACGTGGTCGCCGCGCTTCACGCCGAGCGACGCGAGATAGTTAGCCGCTCTGGAGCTCTGGCGCGACATATCCTCGAACGTGAAGCGCCGTTCGTTGAAGTCGCGGTCGATATGGAGCATTGCGAGCTTCGAGGGGTATTTTTCCGCGAGCGCGTCCACCACATCGAACGCGAAGTTGAAGCGCTCTATGTTCTTGAAGCGCACGGCGAGCGGCGTGCCGGTCTCGTCCTCATCCGTCTCTATGAAATTCTCGAATATCATCGGCTGTTTTGATTCAAGCGGCGATATAGCGCCCGTTTCGGGCGCTCGGGCGGAGCCCGTATTGTTAATATGGTTGAATCCGGCAAAGCCGGATTCAACTGTCTCGGAGAGCGCCTCCGTGCTCGCTTTGCCGGGCAGCACGACGGCGCAGAACACGCAGTCGTGCCCGCCGACGGCTATCATCCCGTGCGGCACGCCGGAGTTGTAGTAGATGGAGTCGCCCTCGCTCAGCACCTCTATGTGCTCGCCGACCTGGACCTTCAGGCTGCCGGAGATGACTACGTCAAACTCGTGCCCGCCGTGCGTGTCTAAGTCGATAGGCGCCGTCTGCTGCTCCTCCGAGTACGCGTATGTGACCCAATACGGTTCTGCTAATTTGTCGCGGAACATCGGTGCGAGCTCCGTTATCTCTATGCCGGGTTCTCGCGCCGTGACGCGCCCACGCCCGCGCCGCGTGACGGCGTAGTGCGAGAGGCGCGCGGTGTTCGTACCTTCGAGCAGATCCGAGATGTCCACGCCGAACAGCAGCGCGCACTTGTGTATGAACGAGAACGGCAGGTCCTCCGCCCCGGACTCGTACAGGCGGTAGATATCCGGCCTGAACCCCGTTCTTTCCGCCGCGTCCTCGGGGGTGAGGCCCTCGATCTCACGCAGCTCTCTGATCCTTGCCGCCACGTCGGCGAGGGCGGCTGTCGTTTGCTTTTGAGTGTTCATTTTGTTCCTCCGAAAAAATTTATTTGGCGCCGGGTTTAGAAAATATAAAAATAGGGGAGTATTGAAAAAAGGGGAGCATTGAAAAGCCGCTTTGGACGGGACGGCCCGGCGCTAAAAAAAAATCTCGTCCCAAAGCTTTTGCTTTGAGACGAGATCATAAATCCCGCGGTACCACTCAAATTGCGTCTTTCGACGCCACTCACGGTCTCAGACAAGACCTCGACACTTACGTAGTCGCACGGGAGGGCCTAATCGCCGTTTTGGACGGCTTTCGGGCTCCGGCTCGGAAGTGATTGGCTTACGGATCGCGCGTATCGGCTCGCACCCGGCGGATATACCGCCTTATCGCCGACTCTCTGAAACGCGAAAATTCCCGCCGTCTTCGTCATAGCCTTTGAATTGGATCGGAAGCATATTAACACGCCCCGCGCGCGTTGTCAAGAAAAATTTATCAATTATCTTAAAAAAGCGCGGGGGCTTACGCAAACGCTTCCGCTGAGACTACTCCTCGGTCTCCTTGGGCTTCACAGTCCGTGCGTTTACACGACGCGAGAAACGCCGCGGGGCATCCGCGCCCTCGGCCTCCGCAGCGTCGATCTCGCGCTGACATATGGCGCAGATATACCTTTTTCTGCGGCTGCTCAACTGTTCGGGGATATACTTTTTAAGTATTACCATCGAACCGTCAACGTAGATTTCGAGGGGGTCCTTTTCGGCGATGTTCAGTGTGCGTCGCATTTCGATCGGCAGAACAATTCGCCCCAATTCGTCGATTTTTCTCACTATGCCGGTAGATTTCATTTGTGCAATAGCTTCCTTTCAAAGATTTTTTTCAAATATTTATCGCTCCACGGTTTATGCGCTTCCATGCGGACGTGAGCGCAAATCCGCCGACGCCCTATATATTATCACGGATTTACAGGCTTGTCAATCAAAGAAACGACAAATTTTGCGAAGCTCGTCCTATATCATACAAAAGCTGTATTTGGCAGTAGAAAATACGCACCGGAGAAATTTTATGAGAAAATTTGCCGCCGCCGCGGCGCTTGCCGCCCTGTGTGTCGCCGCCGCGCGGGGAACGTCCGTCTCCGCCGGCGCCGGAGACGCCGGTGAAAATGAAAACAGGATAGCCGAATTTTTGAGCGGCGATATACGTCTTGAGGAAATAAGCGGCGTTTCGGGCGTGATAGTGGGGCCGGATTGCCGCCTTACCGTGGACGGGGACGTTGACGCGGGGGCGTC
>JAISFB010000156.1 GCA_031263805.1 Oscillospiraceae bacterium | reverse complement strand
ACGCGATACGGCGAGCACGACACGTAATCAAGCCCCGCCGAATGGCAGAACTCAACGGAGCTCGGGTCTCCGCCGTGCTCTCCGCATATCCCTATCTTCAGCTTCGGGCGCGCCGCGCGCCCGAGCTTGACGCCGGTTTCCACAAGCTTGCCGACGCCGCTGCGGTCAAGCCGCTGGAACGGGTCTGTCTCAAATATCTTATTCTCGTAATACGCGGGCAGGAACTTCACCGCGTCGTCGCGCGAAAAGCCGTAGGTCATCTGCGTAAGGTCGTTAGTGCCGAAGCTGAAAAATTCGGCCTCGGCCGCTATCTCGTCTGCGAGAAGCGCCGCGCGCGGGATCTCGATCATCGTTCCGACTGTATAGGAAAGCGCGGCGCCGCTTTCCGCGATAAGCGCGTCGGCGGTCCGGACGACGATGTCCTTGACGAATTTCAGCTCGCGCGCCTCGCAGACGAGCGGGATCATAATTTCAGGCTTGATATCCGCGCCCGTCTCTTTCTTGACGGTCAGCGCGGCCTCGATAATCGCGCGGGCCTGCATTTCCGCGATCTCCGGGAACGTCACGGGCAGACGGCAGCCGCGGTGCCCCATCATCGGATTCGCCTCGTGAAGCCCGGTGATAACGGCTTTCAGCTTTTCAAACGTCATTCCCATATCCTTCGCGAGCGCCGCGACGTCCGCGTCCTCGTGCGGCAGGAACTCGTGAAGCGGCGGGTCGAGCAGGCGGATCGTCACGGGCTTTTCGCCCATTACGCGGAAAATTTCTTCAAAATCGCCGCGCTGGAACGGCAGAAGCTTTGCAAGCGCGGCTTTCCGGCGCTCAGGGGTGTCGGATACTATCATTTCGCGGATAGACGGAATTCTATCGTCCTCGAAGAACATATGCTCCGTGCGCGTCAGGCCGATCCCCTCAGCGCCGTATTCGAGCGCGCGCGCCGCGTCCTTCGGCGTGTCGGCGTTCGCGCGGACGTTAAGGCGGCGGAATTCGTCCGCCCAGCCCATAACTGTGGTGAAGTCGCCGGTCAGGTCGGGCTCGACAGTCGGGAGCTTGCCGAGATAAATATCGCCCGTCGTGCCGTTGATAGACAAATAATCGCCCTCGCGCAGCGTGTGGACTGTCCCGTCGGAGCCGTCGATCTCAAGCGTCTTTTCCGCCTCGCGGATTTTAAGCTGAGAGCAACCGGAGACGCAGCATATCCCCGCCCCGCGGGCGACGACAGCCGCGTGGCTCGACGCGCCGCCTCGGGCCGTGAGTATCCCGCGCGCGGCGTACATCCCCGCAAGGTCCTCGGGCGACGTTTCAAGCCGCACGAGCATAACGGGCTCCGTCCTCGAGCACTCGACGGCGGCCTCAGCCGTGAACACTATGGCGCCGCAGGCGGCGCCGGGGGATGCGTTCAGCCCGCGCGCGACGGAGACCGCCGCGCCGAGCGCCTTTTGCTCGAACACGGGATGCAAAACCGCCTCGAAGCTGTTCGCGTCGATGAGCATGATCGCTTCTTCCTTAGTCCGTACGCCCTCGGCGACGAGATCGACCGCGATCTTTAAGGCGGCGTTCGGCGTGCGCTTGCCGCCGCGCGTTTGCAGCATGAAAAGCTTTTTGTCCTCAATTGTGAATTCCATATCCTGCATATCGCGGTAGTGCGCCTCAAGCTTTTCGCATATCTTCGCGAATTCTTCGTACGCCTCCGGCATGACCTCGCGCAGCTTGTCTATCGACTGCGGCGTGCGGATGCCCGCCACGACGTCCTCGCCCTGCGCGTTCATCAAAAACTCGCCGAAAATTTTCTTCTCGCCCGTCGCCGGGTTTCTCGTAAACGCGACGCCCGTGCCCGACGTGTCACCTAGATTCCCGAATACCATCTCTTGAATATTGACGGCGGTCCCCCAAGACGCCGGGATATCGTTCCGGCGGCGGTAGACGACGGCGCGCTCGTTGTTCCAGCTTCGGAACACAGCCTTGACGGCGCCGATAAGCTGTTCGCGCGGCTCTGACGGGAATTCGCTTCCGACGCGCGCTCGGTACTCCGCCTTAAACCGCTCCGCGAGCTCCTTTAAGTCCTCCGCCGTCAAGTCAACATCCTCGGTGACGCCGCGGCGGAGCTTTATCTCGTCAATATGCGCTTCAAAGAGCTTTTTATCGATCTCGGAGACGACGTCTGAATACATCTGGATAAACCGCCGGAGGCAGTCGTAGGCCCAGCGCGGGTTGCCGGAGCGCCGCGCCATCGTCTCCGTAACGCCGTCGTTCAGCCCGAGATTCAAAATCGTGTCCATCATCCCCGGCATACTGACGCGCGCGCCGGAGCGCACGGAGACGAGCAGCGGATTTTCCCCGCCGCCGAACGTTTTCCCCGTCGAGCGCTCTAATTCATCGAGCGCTTTTAATATCCCGGCCTCGATCTCCGGCGCTATTGTCTCCCCATCGCCGTAATAGCGCGCGCACGCCTCCGTCGTCACCGTGAACCCCTGCGGCACGGGCATACCGAGATTCGTCATCTCCGCGAGATTCGCGCCTTTTCCTCCAAGCAAATCCTTCATTGCGCCGTTTCCGTCTGAGAAACGGCAGATGTATTTTTCCGACACCCTTGTCACTCCCGTATATTTTGATTAAATTT
>JAISFB010000024.1 GCA_031263805.1 Oscillospiraceae bacterium | reverse complement strand
ACCTTCCCGAGACGCTTCCCGTACTCGCCGAGCACGTCTTTGACGAGATATTCCGCCGCAAGCCCCGCCGATTCGGCGTCCGTGAACACCGCCGCGATAACGACGTCGTTCAGCGGCGACGCGAATATCCGCTTAGGCGCTCTTTTTGACGGCTTTTTACCGGAGTCAGGCATTGTATGATTCCCTCCGTCGGCTTCGTTTTCTTATACTTCCTTTATCATTGTACTACAGTCTTGACGTAATTGCAATACGTATTTTCCCGAATCGCGTCGCTCACTCATACCACTGCGCCTGCGCCCGGTACATCTTTGCGTACAAGCCGCCCTTTGCGAGCAGCTCGGCGTGCGCGCCGTCCTCAACGATTTTCCCATCGTCAAATACAAGAACGCGGTCAACGAGCTGAGTAATACCGAGCCGGTGCGAGATCAGTATCGTCGTGCGGTCGCCCGTGAGCTCGGCGAAATTGCGATAGAGCTCCGCTTCGGCGAGCGGGTCGAGCGCGGCGGTCGGTTCGTCGAGCACCATAATTTTTGCGTCCTCGCGGTAGGCTCCGCGCGTCAGCGCTATCTTCTGCCACTGCCCGCCGCTCAGGTTGTTGCCGCTCGCGCTGAAACTGCCGACTATTTCGTCCAAGCCCTCCGGCTGCGGCTCTATAAATTCCCACGCTCCCGTGCGCTCCGCGAGTGAGCGCAGTTGCTCGTCAGTGTCATTGCGGCGGCTGTCGGAAACTACAATGTTCTCACGGATGCTTGTCTCGTACTTCGCGAAATCCTGAAACACCGCCGAGAGCGTTTTGCGGGTCGCGGAAAGGTTTAAGTGAATGTCCTCGCCGCCCATTGTCACCGCCCCGCTGTTTGGTTCATACAGCGCGCACAGCAAGCTTACGAATGTGGATTTACCGCTGCCGTTTTCGCCGACGATGGCGACTTTCTCGCCCTCGCGTATGCGGACGTTGAGGTCGTGCAGAACTTCCCGCTCCGTGTTCGGATACGTGAAGTTTACGCCGCTGAATTCAATATCAAACTTCTCTCCGGGCGCGGCGTCACTTCGCCGCTTTTCGTAGTCCAACTCGTCTAAGTAGAAGAAGTCTCTGATATACGCCGCGTCGCTGACGAACTGCGCCGCCGTCACAAGTATCTGCGTGACTACCTCCTGCAACTGACTTGCCATTGTAAATACCAGCACGAACGCGCCTATCCCCACAGCGGGATTTGCGAAAATCTGCCGGGCCGTTATCAGCAGTATTATGATGTACACGCCGCTGCGGAATATGTCGCCTATGGAGTTCCAAAAGACGTGCCGCCGCGTGACCTTGTTCTTGGTCTTTATGTACTTACCGTTAAAGGACAGGAATTTACGTTTCAGCCACGGGTAGCATTGAAAGAATCGGATCTCGTTGATCGAGTTCTGCCACGTGGACTCGAACATATACGCGCACGTCATCAGGTAGTCCAAAATCCAAAAGCCCGTGCTGTAGTACACGTCCTCGCTGAATTTGTACGCGATTATGACCGTGGGGATTATAGCCAGCACGAGAATGGCGACGATCAGAGGATCGACCGCCCACAGCACGGTGATTATGCTGATCAGCGTGATTATGTTTTGCAGCCACGTTACGGTCGTGCCGACGCTCTGCGCCACGCGCTCACCCGCCTGTGTGTCGATGAACCGAATGCGCTCCTTGAAGTCGTCAAAGTTCTCAATGTACTTGTATTTGACGTTGCAGGCGGCGCGGATCGTGCGCTCCTTGATGAACATCTGTACGCTCTGCGCGTCGCGGGTATCGAAGTAACCGCGCAGTTGATTCCACAGCATTTGCACGACGTACAATGCGGCGAGCACGGCGAACGCGCCGAGTACGCCCACCGCCGCCGCCTCTCCGTTGCCGAACAACGCTTGCACCTCGTCCGAAAGCCGCCGCACCTGTGCGGCGATCAGCATTGGCAGGAACGCCGCCGCGAACCCGAGCAGGCTGACTATTATCGAAACCGCGCCGCGAGCCTGCATACTGACCTTCAGCGCGCGTCCGAACAACCGGACGCTCTCGCTGAGCGAAAGACGTTTATTTTGCTTATCCATTGACAGCCGCTCCTTTCGCCGTTTCAGATTGGTACCATTGCGCCTGTTCGTTGAAGAAGTGCGCGTACAGCCCGTTCTTTGCCATAAGCTCATCGTGCCGGCCCGTTTCGGCTATTTTTCCGTCGTCTAACATAATGATTTTATCCGCCATTCTCGCGAAACCGACGCGGTGGCTTATCAGGATCGCCGTCCTGCCGCCCAGCATATTGCGGATGCTTGTAAATTGCTCCATTTCGGCGATCGGGTCGAGCATACTTGCGGGTTCGTCGAAAATCAGCACGTCGCGGTCGCTCATATGCGCTCTCGCGGACGCAACGCGCTGTTTTTCGCCGCCCGACAGCTCCGTGCCGCTCGGGTCCTGGAACTTACCGAGCAGCGTGTTCAAGCCCTGCGGGAGATTCGCGATGACTTTTTCCGCGCCGCCTTTCTTCGCCGCCTCCATAATCTTTGCCGTATTCTCCATATCGCCGATGTCTCCGATGCCGATGTTCTCGCCGATAAGGGCGTGGAAGATGTGAAAATTCTGAAAGAACACGCTGATTTTGCCGCGAATGAACGCCCGTTTGTACTCGTTCCATTCGCGCCCGAACACCTTGACCGCTCCGCCGCTCGGCTTGTACATATTCAGCAACAGCTTTACAAGCGTTGATTTGCCGCTGCCGTTCGCGCCCACAAGCGCGATAATTTCGCCGCGATCGACCTTGAACGATATGTCTTTGATCGCGGGCTTGTCGGCATAGGCGAACGATAGGTTCCGGACGTCAAACACGGTGTTCTCATCCGCGAATGTATCTGCCTTGCCGGCGTCGTCCTCAGGCGGCGTTACCGCCTCAAAGAATGTGCGCTGCTTATCAAGCGCAACAAGCCCGAAACCTAACCGCGCTATGTCATACGTAAGCCCCGACGTAGCGCTTTGGACGTTCAGGCACAGCGTGAACAGCACGAGGAAGATATCGGGCCGCATATTGCCGCGAGCCACGCCGTAAATGCTCGTGCCGATCGTCACAATCAGAAACGCATAGAACCCGACGCCGAGAATGAGGTCGCGCGCACGCGCCGAACGCTCGCGCTTCATAGAGCGTTTCTGCATACGGGCATATGGTTTCCGCCATTGCTCAACGACCTCATCCGTGTTCTCGTAGATGCGCGTTTCCTTTGCCATTCCGGGATTTTCGGTCAGTTTCTCGTAATACTCAACAAGCCGCTCGTCCTGGAAGTCCTCCGTATACATTCTGCGCGTCTTGCCCTCGAACGCGAATCCGACAATGAATATGACCGCCACAAACGCCGCCGTGAACACAAACACCGCCTTGCTCATAGTGAACGCCGTCACGAGCAGGGCGATTATGCCGACGAGCCTGGACAGTATCAGGCACGCGCCTACTACGAGGTTGCGAAGCGAATTGCCCTGCAGATACACGCTTGTCCACAGGTCGTTGACGTCCTTGCGCAGGAGGTCGGTCATCTCCACGTTTTGGACGTTGTCCATTATGTACTCATACATTCTGCCGAAGAATGAATCGTACATCATATTCGACACAAGCTGATTGTTCAGGCGCGCCGACAGCCCGATGGCGATCATCAACGCGCCCAACGACACGATCGGTTTGATCGCGTCCGCATAGGTGAACGACGTACCGCTGATAAAGCCGCTGATGACCGACAGCGATTGTTGATTGAATTTCAACGCGATCGCGGGCAGCACGGCAATCGCGGCGCAGAGAATGTACCACAGCAGCAGCGTCCGCTTATCGAAGCTCCACGCAAGGCGGAACCCCCACGCGAGAGTGCGCAGCTTGCCGCCGGAGTTGGTGTTTGACATATCCTTTAACCTCCCACAAAAAAATAAAGAGGGCTTCGACGAAGCCCTCAGACCCTCAATAAAATTATTGTAGCGCGAGGCTTTTGATTTGTCAATAGATTTATGGTAAATATTTTATCGGATTCACGGGGACCCCGTCTTTTCTGATCTCAAAGTGACAGTGCACGCCGCTCGCGACGCCCGTCGCGCCCATTTCCGCTATCTTTTGCCCGCGGCTCACGCGCTCCCCTTCGCTGACGAGCAATTTGCTGTTGTGGCCGTAATAGGTCACGTCGCCGTTGTCGTGCTTTATCTGCACGAGCAGGCCGAAGCCTTTAATTGAATCGTCGGCTAAAATGACCTCGCCGCCGTCGGCGGCGTATATCGTGTCGCCCTTATCGCCGGCGATGTCGATTCCCTTGTGGTCGGAGGAGCCTATCGCGTCGCGGCGGAAGCCGAAAAAGGATGATATTTCCCCTTCCGCCGGGCGGATATAGCTGCCGTATGAGGCGGTCGGCGGCCTTTCGGCGGCGCCCACGGCAATTTGCTCTGCCACCGGCGCGATTATCAGCTCGCTCGATACCGTCTCTTTGGGATCATCCTCCCCCTCATAATACTCCCGCAGCGTAACGACGCGGCGCAGCCCGTCGCGCCCGCCGGTCACGACGGCCGTGTCGCCCTCGTACATTTCGGTAGACGATACCGTGACCGTTTCAAAAGGCACGGTAAGATAATTTGACGCTTCCTCGACGCGGATGCGCGACGGGGCGCGGACTTCGTTTTTGACGGAAATGCTTGTCGTTTCCTGTACTTTTACGTTACCTGCCAGCGCCGCGCGCGGAGCGACCAACGCCGCCGCCGCGATGACCGCAGCCGTTACCGCGGCGGCGTACATTGCCGCGTCACGGCGGCGTCTCCGCTGCGGCGCAGTAAAAATAGAGCCCGCGCAAATCATCTCGCGGGGGAATGTAAGCATTTTCGTGTCGCTCTGACGCATAGAACCGCTCCTTAGATAAATAACACTTGATTACAGTTCGACCGCTGTCGGGCCGCTGCTCAGCTATATTTCTGTTACTTTTCGTATACTACAGCATC
>JAISFB010000046.1 GCA_031263805.1 Oscillospiraceae bacterium | reverse complement strand
GGACGAACTGTGTTCGCCCCTACGCATACCCCGCAGCATTGACCGCGTGTAGCGCGCATTTTTGAAAGGAGCATTTAACCGGAATGGTTTTTTCGTCACTTACGTTTTTGTGCCTGTTCCTGCCCGTTTTTCTGGCGGTCTATTTTGCCGTGCCGAGGCTGAGGACGGTGACGCTCGTCGCGTTTTCGCTTGTGTTTTACGCGTTCGGGGAGCCGGTTTGGGTGCTCGCGCTGCTGTTTTCAAGCGCGGTCGATTACGTCAACGGGCTGATTCTGGCAAAATATCAAAGTCCGGGGGCGCGAAAAGCGGCGCTGCTGTCGTCGCTCATTATAAATCTGGGGATGCTCGCGGCGTTCAAATACTCGGGCTTTATCATCGAGAATATAAACGCGCTTTTCGGGGCGGAATTGCCGGCTCCGAGCTTTTCGCTGCCGCTCGGGATTTCGTTTTACACGTTTCAGACGCTGTCGTACACTATCGACGTGTACAGGGGAGAGGTGAAGGCTCAGCGCTCGTTTTTGGCGTTTTTATCTTATGTCACGATGTTTCCGCAGCTCGTCGCGGGGCCGATAGTCCGCTACGCCGATATTGAAGAACGCCTTACTCAGAGAAAGGTCAGCTGGGAAGGCTTTTCGCGCGGGGCGACGCGCTTTGCCGTCGGGCTGGCGAAAAAGGTACTGCTGGCGAATCCGGCGGGGGAGGCGGCGTCGGTGCTTTTCGCGGGCTCGCGGATGACGGCGCTCGGGAGCTGGCTGGGGATATTGCTGTTCGCGTTTCAGATATATTTTGATTTTTCGGGCTATTCCGATATGGCTATCGGGCTCGGGCATATGATAGGCTTTGATTTTAAGGAAAATTTCAGGTACCCGTATATCGCGGACTCGGTGACGGATTTTTGGCGCAGATGGCACATTTCGCTTTCGACGTTCTTCCGCGATTACGTGTATATCCCGCTCGGCGGGAACAGGCGGCGGCAGGCGCTGAATCTGCTTATCGTGTGGTTTCTGACGGGGCTGTGGCATGGGGCGTCCTGGAATTTCATCCTGTGGGGGCTGTATTACGGCGCGGCGCTGCTGGCGGAGAAATTTTTGCTGAAAAAGGTTTTGAGCCGGCTGCCGCGCGCGCTGAAGCATTTATATTCGCTTTTTTTGATACTCATCGGCTGGGCGATATTCTATTTTACGGACGTATCGCAGCTCGGCGCGTTTTTCAAGGCGGCGTTCGGCGGCGGGAGACTTTATGATTTCCGCGTGGAATCCGTATTTTTCTCGAACATATTCCTGCTGGCGGCGCTAATAATAGCCTCGACGCCGCTTCCGGCGAAATTGGCCGAGAGGCTTCGCGCGCGCGTTCCCGTGCTCGAGCCCGTATGCAACGCTCTGCTGCTGGCGCTGTGCTTTACTATGCTTGTCGGACAGACGTATAACCCGTTTTTGTATTTCAGGTTCTGACGGATGAAGAACGGGAGAAATGGGATGCTAAAGCTGAACGCCGCGATGTTTTGCGCCGCGCTGGCGGCGTTTACGGCGATAGTGACGGCGTTTCCGCGCGATACGCGCACGATCGAAAACGAAAACCGTTCGTTCAACCGCTTTCCGGAGATAACGGGCGAAGGAGTTTTTTCCGGGGAGTTTGCCGGCGGCATAGAGCCGTGGATATCGGACCGCGTCGGCCGCCGCGCGGACTTCGTCTCAGCGTCGATGGAGCTGGCACGATTGCGCGGCGCCGATGCGCTCAACGGCGCGTATGCGCCGAAATTTTTATCTTTTACGCGCGCCGTACCGGCGCGCGTAAAAGACCCGTTGCTGGTGTTCGACGACAGGCTGATGAGAATATTCAGCTTCGACGAAGCTCTCGCGGCGCGCTACGCGGACACGGTAAACGCGTACCGCGCCGCGCTACCGGAAAGCGCGCGAATATTCTCAATACTGCCCCCGACGCAGATAGAGTTTATGCCGGAGCGCTTCCGCGATATATCCGATCCGGAGCAAGACGCGATAATATTTGTAAACGCCGCCCTGACGGACGGGATCACCGCGGTCAACGCCTACGGCGAGATAGCGGACAGCTCGGAGGAGTACGTGTATTTCCGCACGGATCACCACTGGACGGCGCTCGGCGCGTATTACGCGTATATCGCGTTCGCGGACGCCGCCGGCTTTGCGCCGAAGGAGCTTTCGGAGTACGAGATAAGCGCGATACCGGGCTTTCTCGGCTACTATTACAATATGGAGCCGTCGGAAACGCTGCGCGCGCAGCCGGACACGATATACTGCTATGAGTACAAGGGCGCGCTTACGACCTCGCCGCCGCTGTTATCGCCGCCCGGCGAGGGAGAGAAAGCGACGTACGGCGTCTTCACAGGCGGCGACCACCCAAAGCTTACGATTGGCACGTCCGTCGAAAACGGAAAAACGGCGGTCGTCGTTAAAGACTCTTACGCCAACGCGTTTATACCGTGGCTCGCGCCGCATTATGAAAGCATCGTCGTTCTCGATCCGCGCCATTTCGAGGGCTCGGCGCTTGAGGTGATAGGGGAGTACGAAAGCGTCGATCTGATATTCCTCGACACCGCGATAATATCCGAGTCGGCGGAATATATCGACGCTCTGTCGTCAATGCTGACGCGCGTGACGGATTGACAGGCAAAATAATATGAAGGATTGGGATCATTTCGAGATATGAAAAGACTTAACACAGCGGTATTCTGCGCCGTCCTGGCGGCGTTCATTGTAATGATAACGGCCTTCCCGCGTGACGAGCGGACAGTCGAGCTCGAAAACCGGAGCTTTAACGAAATTCCGGAATGGAGCGCCGAAACTGTTTTTTCGGGAGAATTCGCGGGTGGCGTCGAGCCGTGGGTGTCAGACCGCATAGGCTTCCGCGCGGACTTCACGGCGGCGTCGATGGCGATAGCCGGGATATACGGAGTCGCCGTGCCGACGGACAACACGCCGCCGTCCGCGCCGCCGGCGATTATACAGGAAACGCCGGAGCCCGCCGAGACCCCGTTCGGCAGGCCGAGCCCGACGCCGACGCCGACCCCGTTCGGCAGACCGAAGCCCACGCCGACCCCTGAGCCCGAAATGAAGCCGTCCGCCGACCCGGCGTACTCGGCGGAGCCGGAGGGCGCCGGGCGCGTCAAGGGCCCGCTGCTCGTGTTCGACGACAGGCTTGTCGAAATTTTCGGCTTCAACAGGCGCCTGTCCGAAAAATACGCCGGCGTGATAAACGCCTACAGAGCGGCGCTGCCCGAAAACGTCCGCGTGTTCTCGCTGATAGCCCCGACCGCGATAGAGTTTATGCCCGAAAAATATAAAGACGTGTCGGATTCCGAGCTCGACGCGATAAACGCCGTAAACGCCGCGCTGGATGAGAGCGTTATAAAAGTAGGCGCCTACGCGGAAATATCGAAGCACACAGATGAATACCTGTATTTCCGCACCGATCACCACTGGACGGCGCTGGGCGCGTATTACGCGTATCTGGCATTCGCGGACTCCGCCGGCTTTGAGGCGAAGAAAATCTCGGAGTACGAGGAAATCGCGATACCCGGCTTCCTCGGCTATCTTTACAATATGTCGCCGACGGTGTCTATCAAGGCAAAGCCGGACACGATATACTGCTACAGGTACAAAGGCGAGCTCGAAACCACGCCGCGGCTGCTGTACCTGCCCGGCGAGAGCGGCAAGGCGACCTACAGCGTGTTTATGGGCGGGGATCATCCCAAGCTGACGGTGAACACGTCCGTAAAAAACGGGAAAACGGCGGTCGTCATCAAGGATTCCTTCGCCAACGCGTTTCTGCCGTGGCTCGCGCCGCATTATGAAAACATCGTCGTTCTCGACCCGCGCCATTTCGAGGGCTCCGCTGTCGAAGTCGTAAAAAGCTATGAAAACGCCGACCTTATCTTCCTCGACTACGCGATAACAACGTCGTTCGGAGATTTCATCAACGCGATAGAGCGTATTAGATAAAAGACAGGAGAAGCCGATATGAAAAAGAGTGAGCGCGCAAAGCGCGCCCCCGCCCCCGCGCCGAAAGGCGAGATCCCCGTGCCGCAGCACGTTAAATCCAAAAGCCCGCCGAGCTCGCTCTTTGTCGATAAGGCCAACATAAAAGCCGAGGCGGGCTCCGGCGGAAACGGCGCCGTGTCCTTCCACCGCGAAAAATACGTCGCCGCCGGCGGTCCGGACGGAGGCGACGGTGGGCGCGGCGGGAACATCGTTTTGAAAACCGACCGCAATATGTCAACGCTGATGGACTTCCGCTACAAGCGCAAATATTCAGCGGAAAACGGCGCGGACGGCGCCGGCAAGCTGTGCTCGGGCAAGAGCGGCGCCGACCTCATGATCCGCGTGCCGGACGGGACAGTTATCCGCGACCGCGAGACGGGCGCCGTTATACGCGATATGACGGGCCCGGAGCCGTTTGTCCTCGCGCGCGGCGGCGGCGGCGGCTTCGGGAACAAGCATTTCGCCACCCCGACGCGGCAGGCGCCGCGCTTCGCCAAAGCCGGGTTCCCGGGAGAAAAGCGTGACGTTACGTTAGAGCTGAAGCTGCTCGCCGACGTCGGGCTTGTCGGCTTCCCGAACGTCGGGAAGTCCACGCTGCTGTCCGCCGCGTCGAACGCGCGCCCGAAAATTGCCGATTATCATTTCACGACGCTGCACCCGAATTTAGGGCTCGTATATGTCGATGAGGGCGAAAGCTTTGTTATGGCGGACATTCCCGGCATAATAGAGGGCGCGTCCGACGGCGCGGGCCTCGGTCACGACTTTTTACGCCACATCGACCGCTGCCGCCTTATCCTCCACGTCGCAGACGTTTCCGGCGTCGAGGGGCGCGATCCCGTTGCGGACTTCGAGGCGATAAACGAGGAGCTCCGCCGCTATGACCCCGGCCTCGCGTCCCGCCCGCAGCTCGCCGTCGCGAACAAATGCGACATTGCCGACGAAGAGATTTTAGAGAAATTCCGCGCTTACGCCGCCGATAAAGATATTCGCCTGTATGAAATCTCAGCCGCCGCGAGAATGAATATAAAAGAGCTCATACTTGTCGCCGCGCGCGAGCTGCGCAAGCTTCCGCCGATAACGGTGTACGAGCCCGAATACATACCGCCCCCCGCGCTCCCCGGCGCGCCGGAGGACACGGAGATAACAAGCGAGGATGGCGTGTGGTTCCTGTCCGGCCAATGGTTAGACCGCGTGGTGCGCAACACGAACTTCGACGATACGGAGTCCCGCGCGTTTTTCAACAGAAGCCTTGAAAACGGCGGCGTCTTCACGCGCCTGCGCGAGCTCGGCATTGAGCAGGGCGACACGGTGAGCGTATATGAGCTCGAGTTTGAGTGGGAGAAATAGGTCGGATGCTCCGAGAAATATGACGCGCTGTTGTCATATTAAGTGTGATATGCTGGATATGCCAAGACTCGCAACAAAGCCGGAATAGCGGTACGCTGCGCTGTTCCTTACAGTATAAAATTCTCCGATTTGTGTTGTACCGATGTTTGTTCACAAAAAATTCACAATTATTTTCTTGACAGCTAAAAGGTTAATCTGCTATAGTAATTCATATAAAGCATATCTGCTTTATATGAATTACTATTATTCGGGAGGTACTTATGAAAAAGGCGAAAGGAAAAATCCTGTATGCCGTTATTGGCGTACTCGGAGCGGCGGCGGCAATAATTCCGCTTGCCATCTATCATTTCGTGGAAACGGCGGGCATGGCCGGTATGCACAGAATGGCGATGGCTTGCGAACGGGCCTGCTTTGCGGAAACGTTGGTCGGCGCGGCCATCGCGGTAATTGCCGTGGCGTCGCTGTTTATCAAGAACACAAAACTGAGCGTCGCAAGCTCGGCGATACTGCTCGTCGGAGGTATCGCGGCGATTGCAACTCCGTCAATCATCGGGCTGTGCGAATCCGAAGCGATGGCCTGCCGCTATATTACCGCGCCGACGCTTGCGATTTTGGGTTCCGCGATTATCGTTTTGTCGATTATTCGGTTTGCAACCGGCATAATTGCAATTCACAGAGCATCTGCCGCCGTATGAGCGGCAACAGGATATCCACGGCCAAAATCGCAATTAACAATATTTTACATAGACGGTTTCGTTCAGCTTGCATTGTACTGTTAACAGCGATTACCGCATTGTTGATCACAGGCGGCACATTGCTCGGCTTCAGCCTGCAAAACGGCGTTGACAGCATCAACGCCCGTCTCGGCGCGGATGCGATGATCGTGCCGCAGTCGGCGGGCGACAGTTTCGAGGGCGCACTGCTCGGCGGCGCGCCTTCGACGTTCTATTTGACTGCCGCTACGGTAAAACGCATACTGGAAATTGACGGAATTGAGCGCGCGACATCGCAGCTTTTCATATCGACTTTTGATTCTGCTCATTGCGCCGCGCTTGTGCAGATAATCGGCTATGAACCGGAAACGGATTTCGTTGTCAAGCCTTGGCTGAAAGGCTCAAAAATAGCGGAACCCGGATATGGGGAGGTTGTTGTCGGCGGCAATCTCCAGGTTGCGGTCGGCGACAGAATACAGTTCTTCGCGGTAGAGCTTGATGTAGTGGGCGCTCTGGACAAAACAGGGATGGGCTTTGACAATTCCGTATTTGTAAATATGGAAACGGCAAAAATGCTTCTC
>JAISFB010000161.1 GCA_031263805.1 Oscillospiraceae bacterium | reverse complement strand
CAAAACGCCGGCGTGAGCGCCGCGTTCATCAACAGCTCGCTGAGCTCTGACGAGCTGCGGGCGGTTTACGTAAATATGCGCGCCGGGGAATATAAGATCGTATACTTAGCGCCGGAGCGGCTCGACGGGGAGGGCTTCGTTTCCCTCGTTCAGGGCCTGAAAATATCGCTTGTGGCCGTCGATGAGGCACATTGCATTTCGCAGTGGGGGCAGGATTTCCGCCCGAGCTATCTGCGGATCATTGATTTCCTCGAAAGGCTGCCGCGCCGCCCCGTCCTGACGGCGTTCACGGCGACGGCGACGCGGCAGGTGCGCGACGATATCGAGCTGATATTGAAGCTGCGCGGCCCGCTGCGCGTCACGACGGGCTTCGACCGCCCCAATCTTTATTTTGAAGTGCTGCGCCCGAAAAACAAGGACCTGACGCTTAGGGCGCTGATTTCCCAGCGCCGCGACAAATACGGTATTGTATACTGTTCCACCAGAAACGCCGTCGAAAAGATCAGCGCCGCCCTGCGCGACGCCGGAGTCCAGGCGACGCGCTATCACGCCGGTCTGCCGGACAAAGAGCGCCGCCAAAATCAGGAGGATTTTTTATACGACCGCGCCGCCGTTATGGTCGCGACAAACGCGTTCGGTATGGGCATCGACAAGTCAAACGTCGGCTATGTGATACATTACAATATGCCGAAAAGTCTTGAGGCGTATTATCAGGAGGCGGGTCGCGCGGGGCGGGACGGCGAAAACGCCGACTGCATACTGCTGTATTCCGCCGGGGACGTCCAGACCGCGAAATATCTGATCCAAAGTCCGGTCGAAAACGAGGATCTGAGTGAAAATCAGCGGGATGCGGTCATAAAAAGGGATATCGCGCTCCTTGACTCCATAGTCGGCTACTGCAAAACCACGGGCTGCCTGCGGGGATATATTCTGGATTATTTCGCCCGGGTGAGCGAGGATTCCTGCGGGAACTGCGGAAACTGCCGCGCCGTATTCAGCTCAAAGGACGTCACGCCGGAGGCCCAGATGATACTTTCCTGCGTAAAACGCATCAGGGACAAGCTGAATTACTCGGTCGGAGTGACGCTGATCGTCCACACGCTCTGCGGAAGCGCCGACCGCCGGGTGTTAGAGCTCGGCCTCGATTCTCTGCCGACTCACGGGCTCATGCGCGGAAAGCCCAAGACTCAGGTCAGGGAGCTCGTCGAGGCGCTTAGCGCGCAAGGTTATCTCCGCACCGATCCGGTACACGGCGGCGTAAGCTTGACTCCGGAGGCGGGGAACGTGCTGTTCCGCGGCGAAAATGTAAAAATGACCGTGCGGGAAGCTCCCGCGCCCGTCCCCGCCCGCGAAAAGCGTCAGAAAAAAAAGAAAGCCGACACCGTCGCCGTCGTCACGGACGAGACGGACGGGCTGTTCGCCGCGCTGAAGGCCCTGCGCTTCAAGCTCTCTCGGATGGAGAACCTTCCGGCTTATATAATTTTCTCCAACGCCGCCCTCGCCGATATGGCGGCGAAGGCCCCGCGGAGTATGTCCGAGTTCTTGGACGTCTCCGGCGTCGGCGAGGTCAAGGCCGCGCGCTACGGAAAAGCGTTCCTCGACGAGATCGCGAAATATGCAAGTTAAGTCAAAAACGACAAATAAGAAATTGGGGGATAAACATAATGTTTGCTTCGCTGTTCAAAAAATTCGATAATATCATAGTTCTCGACGTCGAGACCACGGGGATCGACCCTAAGCGCGACGAGATAATCGAGCTCGCCGCCCTGTGTATTGATGCCAAAAGCGTCGAAACCGGCGAGAGCGTCGCCGACGAATTCGACCTGCTCGTTCGCCTTTCTGAGGGCCGGCGCCTGCCGGAGGTCATCACAAGGCTCACCGGCATAACCGAAAAGCAGCTTTCGGACGACGGCGTTTCCAAGGAGGACGCCGCCCGGCGCTTCGCCGGTATGCTAAGCCGGCCAAATCCGCTCGTCGTCGCGTACAACGCGCAATTCGACCTGTGCTTTCTCTACTACTTTCTCAAAAGGCTGGGACACGCCGCGCTTTTGAAAAACATAAAAATGTTCGACGCGCTGACCGTATACAAGGATAGGCGGCCTTATCCTCACAAGCTCGGCGACGCCGTCGCCGCTTACTCGCTGAAAACGCAAAACACCCACCGCGCGATAGACGACGCCCGGGCGACGCTTGAACTCATGTGCGCGATGGAAACCGAGCTCGACGACCTCGACCGCTACATAAACCTGTTCGGCTACAACCCCAAGCACGGCGTCTCCGGCCCGAAAATCTCATCAATAAATTATCTGCGTCAGGAATACTCCTCCCGCAAAAAATTATACGAATAAGCACTCCCCTACCGGCCGGTTATAAACTCCGCGACGTCGTTTATGACGTCCTTCGGGACGGACGTTCTGACGCCGTACTCCCCCTCGACAAGCCGCGTCATCGGGACATTCTCCCCCGTGTACGCTCCGAAAATATGATTGAGCTCCGGATACAGCTTAAACTCCGCCGCCGGGTGCCCCGCGAGACTGCTTTTCCACAGCTCGAAATCGGACGGCAGGACCTGTCTGTCGCGCCCTCCGGCGAGGACTAAAACGGGCTTTTTGTCCGATAAATGCAGCGCCGGTGCGTCTATCCCCTCAAAGCTTTTCAGATAATACGCCGGCATGCCGAATACTGTTTCGCCTTGCGACTCGTCGTCCGTCATACTCTCAAGCCGCCGCGCTTTTTCGGTCTCTGCGGCGACGAGCTCACGCACGGCGGCGGCGCTTTGCTCTTCAAGCTCCTCCGCCGCGGCTAAATTCTGCTCCGCGCTGAGCTCCCAGAGGCGGCGCGGCGTGCCCGCCATAATTATATAGCCGGCGACTATCTCGTTTTGCCCGATATAGGACAGCAGCCCGCCGCCCATACTGTGCCCGAGCAGATATATTCGCTCGCCGTCGATCCGGGCGTCCGTGCGCAAAAATCGGATCGCGGCTTCCGCGTCGTCCGTCGTCTCGTCCATGACCGTGAACCTCGGGTCCGCCGCCTCCGCGAGCGCCGCGCCATAAGTATACGTGCGCTTGTCATACCGCAGCACGGCGACGCCGCGGGACGCGAGCCCCGCCGATATATCCGCAAAAACGCGGTTGGCGCCGATGCTTTCATCCCTGTCCGACGGGCCGGAGCCGTGGATCAAAATCACAGCCGGGAACGGCTGCGCCACGTCGCCCGAATGGGCGACTCCGGGCCGTAGGCCCGTATTGGTAATATTGTTGAATCCGGCTCCGCCGGATTCAACGTCCGGCAGCGTCAGCGTCCCCGAGATAGGATAGCGCGGATCGGCTGAAAATGTGACGGTTTCCCCGCCGCCGCCCGAAAGCGTGCCTTCGGAGAAAAACAGCCCGGCGACGCGCCCGTCCTCGTCAATGACTGTGCGCTGTATAAGCGCTGCGTTCGCGAAAAACACCTCGGTCAAAATGATTTCATAGCCCTCCGCGTCTGCCCGCTCGCTCTCCCCTGCTCCGGAAAACGCGCCGTATGCCGATGTGAGCTGTCCCCACAGCTCCCCCGCCGTGTCGGCGAACGCTGTTTTCATCGCGCCGTCCATAAACGCCAAAATCTCGTCCGAATCTCCGCCTTGCAGGGCGAGCAGCAGCGCCGCCGCGATTTCATCCGGCGTTTCGCGGCCTTCCGGCGTCGGTTCCGCCTCTGTGTTCATTGCCGTCGTTACCTCCGTTTCTCCTTCGGGCGCATCGCTTTTCCCGGAGCAGCCCGTTATGCTCACGGCAAGCGCCGCCGTCAGCGCAAACGCCAAGTATATTTTCTTCCGCATAACCGCTTTCCCTTACACTTGAAAAGTACTATAACTCAACGCCGCTGCTGAGTACTTCTTCGACGAACGGATTTCCGCGCTCGATCTCCGAAGTCGGGAAC
>JAISFB010000129.1 GCA_031263805.1 Oscillospiraceae bacterium | reverse complement strand
TCGCGCGGCGTGCCGCTGCTCATAGACAACACGTTCGCCACGCCGTATCTGCTGCGCCCGATAGAGCACGGCGCGGATATTGTCATACACTCCGCTACGAAGTTCATAGGCGGCCACGGAACGTCCATAGGCGGCGTTATAGTGGACGGCGGCAAGTTCGACTGGGCGGCAAGCGGCAAATTCCCAGGACTCAGCGAGCCCAACCCGAGCTACCACGGCGTAGTGTTCACCGAGGCTGTCGGAGCTCTAGCGTACATAATCAAGGCCCGCGTCACGCTAATGCGCGACACGGGCGCGTGCCTCGCGCCGCTCAACGCGTTTTTGTTCCTGCAGGGGCTGGAGACGCTGTCGCTGCGCGTGGAGCGGCACGTAGAAAACGCGCTGCGCGTCGTGGACTATCTAAAGGATCACCCAATGGTCGCGGAGGTTAACCACCCGAGCCTGCCGTCGCGCCGCGACAACGCGCTGTACAAAAAATATTTCCCCACCGGCGCGGGCTCAATATTCACGTTCGAGCTGCGCGGCACGGCGGAACAGGCGAAGCGCTTCACGGAGAGCCTGGAGCTGTTCTCCCTGCTCGCCAATGTGGCCGACGTCAAGAGCCTCGTCATCCACCCCGCCTCGACGACTCATTCCCAAATGTCCCCCGAGGAGCTCTTGGACTCCGGCATCACGCCGTCCACAGTGCGCCTGTCCATAGGCACGGAGCACATCGACGACATCATAGCCGATCTTGAACAGGCGTTCGGGAGAATATAACGCGGCGAGGTGTAAAGTAAAAAGCCATAAAATTTTGCTTGCATTTTCTTATGGTATATCGTATGATGCTTGTAGAGGTGATTTTATGCTGAATACAAATACGAGGGAGACATCCGTAAAATATACCGCCGTGTTGCCCGCAGTGTGCTTGGCCGAATTGAAGATTTTGGCGGAGGAAAAGGCCATTGCATCTGTCAGTCATGGTATACGGCTGGCGGTGGAAAGTTTCGTGTCGGACTACAAGCGGCGCGCCTACGAAGAAGATATGCGTGAAGCCGCGTCAGATAAAGACTTCCTTAAGCGAACGCTTGACACACAGGCCGCTTTTTCGACGGCGGATGCCGAAGGTGAAACAGAGTGGTAAACAAGTGGGATATTCGCTTTTGCTCACTTGACCCTACGCGGGGTTCCGAACAACAAGGAACGCGGCCCGTTCTCGTCGTGTCGAACGATGCCGTGAATCACGCGCTTCCAGTGTCAACGGTGTTGCCGCTGTCCTCGCTCAAATACGGCGGCAAAATATATCCGACAGAAATTCTGTTGCCATCCGCGATTACGGGATTACCGAAAGACTCGGTCGCTATGGTGCAGCAAGTGCGTACTGTGGCGCATGACAGACTTGACAGTCTCGCGGGACGCCTTGAAAGTGAAGCGGCGCGTGAGAAAATCTCAGATGCGATACGGATGTATTTTGAAGTTTGATTCCTTGTTACGATTTCCTAATAATACCATACATTGAGGCGATATGCTTTTACAGATAAAAATCGTGCCCGCCGATAGTTGCGTACAGGTCGCGGTGGCGGGCCGCCCAGCAGTTTGGCGCGGCGGAGAAATAAAGACTCCCGCCGACGATCTCCGCGCCGTCAAGCGCGAGCTTCGCGGCGATGACGCACAGCTCCGACGGCGTGTTGTTTATCGCGCCGGAATACGCCGGCGTGAACTGTACGCCGGAGCGCCTGTCAAAAATCACGCCGTACACCGTGTCGGGATGATATTCCGAGCGGACGCGGTTCATCACGACGTTGCCGACGGCGAGCATCCCCTCAAAGCTCTCGCCGCCGGCCTCGGCGTAGATTATGCGGGACATCCATTTTACGTCCTCCGCGCTGTACGCTGTCTCGGCCGGCGCGATAGGCTCTCCGCCGGGCGTGATCAGCACGGTTTTGAACGCGTCGCTCCACAGCGCCTGCGCCCCGAACGCGCGCGCTATCTGCCGCACGGGCGCGTAGAGCTCGTCCCCCGTCAGCGAAACGCCGTCCGGAGCGTAAAGGTAGCGCCCGTTTGCGACGATGTATTTGTCGCCCGCCGACGCCGTGAGCTCAAGGCCCGGCGCGAATACGCGCATCGAGCCGTCCGTCTCGCGGGACGTCCGCGCGCCGAGCGCCGAGGCGAGATCGCGCACGGAGGCGTAGCTGAAGCCGTCGCGCGCCTCACCGAAAAACGCGGACGGTTCCGGCGAAACGCCGGACTTAAAGCCGCTCACAAGCACGGTGACGCGGGAAGCCCCGAGGCCGGGCGCGGCGCTCAGGGGCGCCGGGCGCCGGATCGCGACGAGGGCGATATCGTCCGTCGCGGCGGCGGATGCCGCCGGAGCCGATATTGAGGCCGCCAGCAGCAGCGCGGCGAGTGTTTTTGAGATAATCGTTTTCATAGTTATGACCGTTCCTTTCCGAGGGGACGTTTCCCCTAAACAAATCAGACATCCTTATCCCGATTGCTGTCCTCGAATGATTTCTTTTTCGTTACGATTAGTAACAGATTTGTATATTACGGTCTTATTATAGCCTGGATAATTACAAAAAGAAACAGATAAAAACTCGAATTTGTAAACTTTGTGATAATGCACAAAATATTTAGAAAAATCTTGAAAACGATGTGCTATATTACGAAAAATAAACGAGACATCCGCGCGCTTTATGTGGTATTATTTGTGCTGACGGCGCGAGCACCCGGCGCGCGCCCGAAAGCGGCGTAAAAAACGCGCCGGAGCATATGGGAAAAATACGGGACAAAATATGACGGGATAAAATAGGAGACGGGATAAAATAGGAAAGGAATGTCGTAACAATGAACTTTTTTGAAAAATTGCTTGACTCGTTCGGCGCGGACAGGGATACGGTTTTGGGCGCGGTTCTGCGCGCCGCCGTCACAGCGGCGCTGGTCGCCGTGCTGATAAAGCTCATCTCCGCCGTATTCCGGCGCATTGAAAAGGGGCGGCGCGCCCGCGGACAGCGCTTCGGGTATATAAGGCTCCTGAAATACGCGCTCGTCGCGCTCGTCTGCGTCGGCGGCGTCACGGCTATGTTCTCCGGAAGCGCGAAAAACGCCGTCAGCGCGGTGCTCGCGAGCTCCGGCGTGGCGGCGGTGGTGCTGTCGATCGCGTGTCAGGAGCCAATAGGCAATCTGTGCAGCGGCGTTATAATCATACTCACGAGCCCGTTTAAGATCGGCGACGTCATACGCCACGTCGGGCTCGGCGAAACGGGCACGGTCGAGGAGGTGACGCTGCGCCACACCGTTATACGCACGTTTGAGAACAAACGCCTGATCATCCCGAATTCCGATATGAACAAGGCGGCAATAGAAAACTCAAGCTACGGCGACAGCAAGGTCTGCTTCCCGCTGGAATTTTCGATAACCTACGGGTCCGATGCGGATGCTGCGATGCAGGTGATACGCAACGCGATACAGCGCCACCCGAAATACGACGAAGAGAAGGCCGAGGAAGCGCTCGCGGCGGGGCGCGACCCCGTGGAGGTGCTGGTAAACCGTCTTGAAAGCTCCGGGATCGTATTAAAGGTGTGGGTATGGGCGGAAAGCCTCGGCGTGTCAAACAGGATGAAAAGCGATATTTACCTGGAGGTGCGGCGGCGCTTCGGGTTCGCGGGCGTGGAGTTCGCGCATCGTGCCCATTTGGGCGCTGATAAAAATGCCGTTCAGAGTGATAAGGAAAAAGGATAAATGGCCGAAAACAAAAGCTTTGCGCGAAAGCGCGTCGCCGCGATACACGACATATCCGGCTTTGGAAAATGCTCGCTGACCGTCGCCCTGCCAATTCTTTCCGCGGCGGGGATCGAATGCTCCGTCATCCCGACGGCGGTGCTCAGCACGCACACCGGCGGCTTCACCGGCTACACCTACCGGGACTTAACGGAGGATATTTTGCCGGTTTTCAGGCATTGGCAAAGTATCGGCCTGACGTTTGACGCCGGATACTCCGGCTTTTTGGGCTCGCCGGAGCAGCTTGAGATCGTCGCCGGGATTTTCGGGGAAATGAAAAACGGCGGGGCGATGATCGTCGTCGATCCCGTTATGGCCGACGACGGGAAGCTGTACTCAACGTTTGACGCCGCGTTCCCGGACGGTATGCGCCGCCTGTGCGCCGGCGCGGACGTCATAGTCCCGAACATAACGGAGGCCGCGCTTATGACCGGCGCCGAATATAAGGCCGGCCCGTATACGCGGGAATATATCGAAAAGCTCCTCGCCCGGCTCGGCGGGATAAC
>JAISFB010000005.1 GCA_031263805.1 Oscillospiraceae bacterium | reverse complement strand
ACGCCCGCGCCGTTTCCCCCGGCGATGCCGAAGTCCGCGGCGCGCGCCTCTCCGGGTCCGTTCACGGCGCAGCCCATCACGGCGACGGTTATATCGCGCTCCGGCGGCAGCCCTGCAAGACGCCGCTCCACCTCCGCCGCAACGGAGAACATATCGTACCGGCAGCGCGCGCACGTCGGGCAGGAAACAAGCCTCGGCCCCGTGGGGCGCAGACCGAGCGAGCGCAGGAGCTCAACTCCCGCCGCCGCCTCGCGCTCCGGCGGCGCGGTCAGCGAGAACCTTATAGTGTCGCCGATCCCGTCCGCTAAAAGCGCTCCGAGCGCCGCCGTCGAGCGTATTATACCCGCAAATTCCGTGCCGGCCTCAGTCACGCCGAGGTGAAGCGGACAGTCTGTCATGCCGGAAATAAGCCTGTACGCCTTGACCGTCGTCATAACGTCGGAGGATTTCGCGGAGACGCAGACGTCCCGGAAATTCATGTCCTCCAGCAGCCGCACCTGACCGACGGCGCTTTCGGCCAGCGCCTGCGCCGTCGCCCCGCCGTATTTCTCCAAAAGCGGCTTTTCAAGGCTTCCGCCGTTCACTCCGACGCGGATCGGTATCCCGCGCTCGCGGCACGCCTCCGCGACGGCGCGGACGTTCTCTCGCGCGCCTATATTCCCCGGGTTTATGCGTATCTTGTCAGCCCCGTGCTCGACGGCGGCGAGCGCGAGACGGTGATCGAAATGTATATCGGCGACGACGGGGATATGTACTCGGCGCTTTATCTCCCGCAGAGCCTTTGCCGACTCCATATCAGGCACGGCGCACCGCGCGATTTCGCACCCGGCGCGCTCAAGCGCTAGTATCTGCTCCGCCGCGGCGCCGGCGTCCGACGTGCGCGCCGTCGCCATCGACTGCACGGATACGCGCGCTCCGCCGCCGACCGCGACGCCGCCGACATTTATCCGGCGCGTCATACGGGCGCTATAAGCTTTACGACGTCGTTTATCATTATGATGAGCGACGTCACTATTATAGCCGCGAAGCCTATCGCGTGGACAACGCCCTCGTATTTGGGATTCAGGCGGCGGCGCGTCAGCTTTTCTATGACGACGGTTATGATAAGGCCGAAAATCCTCCCGCCGTCCAGCGCGGGAAGCGGCAGCAGATTGAATATCCCGAGATTTATCGCGATAAGCGCCGCCAGCTCGAATATATACCCCAGCTTCGCGCCGACGGTCGGCAGCCGCGAATCGCTCCCCGCGCTGCCTATTACCGACACGATGCCGACGGGGCCCGACATTTCGCGCAGGCCCGCCTGCCCGGTCACAAGCTGCACCAGCCCGAATTTTACGAGCCGCGCCAAATTGTACGCCGAGGAAAGAGAGTGCCGGAACCGCCCCGCGAGCGTCGGCGCCGCCGGCTCGAACAAAAGCCCGTAGCGGATATATATTTGCCCGTCGATCTCATACTCGCGCAGCGCGAGCGGGAAATCGTCGAGCTTCACCCGCCGCCCGCCGCGCCGGACGACGAGATCGACCGTTCCGTCAGATTGCCCGTTTAATTGCCCGGCGTTCTCGGCAAGCGCCATAAGCATCGAAAAATCCTCTGAGTAAAATATCCGGCTCCCGTTTACGGACAAAATTTCGTCCCCGGCGAGAAGCCCGGCTTCGCCCGCGCCGGGGAAGCCGTCCATAAACCCGGCGAGCCGCGTGCTGACGATGACGTCGTCGCCCATCCGCAAAAACAGGACGATGACAAGCCCCGCCAAAAGGTTCATAAACGCCCCGGCGGCGAGTATGACGACGCGTTTCCACGGCTTTTGCGTCGTAAACGCCCGCGGGTGCAGATGCAACCGCTCCTCGTCGCTCAGAGCCGCGCCGGCTTGCGCGGCGGCTTTTCGGGCGTTCTTCGCTTGCTCGCGCTTTCCGTACCGCCAGAGGTGGAAGTTTTCGGCCGGCGGCGGCGTCAGCCCGACGGGGCTCGGCTTTCCGTCACGGATATGCTCCGCCGCCCATTCGCGCAGCCACTCGCCGAGCTCTTTTCGCGTCGGGCGCTGCGCGCCGAGCTTTTGCTGCTCGAAATACTCATAGTACAGCGCGATCTGCTCGTCGATATAGTCCGTCCAGCTCCTGGCGTCTGTGGGCGCCGCGTTTCCGACAAGCAACGCGTCGGCCCGCGCCTGGGTTTCGTCCTCGAAAACGAAGGCGTCCTCGCCCTCCATACTGCAAAAGCCGCCTATAGGCAGCAACCGAAGGGAATAAAGCGTCTCCCCGCGCTGCCGGGAAAACAGCTTTGGCCCCATGCCTATCGCGAATTCATTCACTTTTACGCCGAGCGATTTCGCGGCGATAAAGTGCCCGAGCTCGTGTACGGCGATAAGCGCGCCGAAAATAATTATCGCAAGAACAATGTACATCTCACAACTCCCCTTATATATTCGCCGATCATATATTCGCCCATCATATATTTGTCAATGCAGCTTTTACATATTCGCCGATGTCAAGAAAACCGATTTCTCCCGCTAAAAACATAGAAACCGCCCGCTCGTCCGCCTCGCAAAGCGCGCGGCACGCGTGATCCCCGCGCCCCGCTGTCTCATACGCGAGGGCGAGACAGGGAAAGGCGTCCATATCCGGCTTTTCAAACGTAAGCGCCCCGACGGCGGCCAGGTCGAGCGTCGGCGCCGCTCCGGGCAGGCGCCGCGGATACGTCAGCGCGTACTGTATCGGCAGGCGCATATCGGGCGTACCGAGCTGGGCTATCACCGCGCCGTCCTCGAATTCCACGGCGGAGTGTACGATGCTCTGGCGGTGGATCAGAACCTCGATCTCGTCCGCGCGCAAATCGAAAAGCCGCATGGCTTCTATTAGCTCCAGGCCCTTGTTCATCATCGTCGCGGAGTCTACGGAAATCTTCGCGCCCATGCTCCAGTTCGGGTGGGCGAGCGCCGTCTCGGGCGTGGCGTTTCGCATTTTCCGCAGCGTTTCCTCGCGCGTTTCGCCGTAAAACGGCCCGCCGGACGCCGTGAGGATCAGCTTTTTGATTTTATTCCCGCCGGCGCCCTGCAAGCACTGAAAAATCGCGGAATGCTCGGAATCCACCGGGATAATCTCCGCGCCGGTCTCTCTCGCGAGCGCCATAACGCGCTCTCCCGCGATGACGAGCGATTCTTTGTTCGCGAGCGCGATACGACGCCCGAGCCGCGCCGCCTCAAGCGTCGGCGATAGTCCCGCCGAGCCGGAAACCGCGTTTACGAGCGTTCCGCAATCAAGCCGCGCCGCCTCTAAAACGCCCGCCTCGCCGGAGAGCACGCGCACGCCGGAGCCGCGCAGCCGCGTTTCGAGCGCGCGCGCCGCGTTTTCGTCACAGACCGCGACGAGCTCCGGATGAAACTCTGTCGCCTGACGCTCTAACAGGTCGATATTCCCGCCCGCCGCGAAGGCGGAGACGCGCAGGCCGAGCGCGCGGCAGACGTCAAGCGTCTGCGTCCCGATAGAGCCCGTCGAGCCGAGCAGTACAATTGAATCAGTCATAACGCCGCCTTGAACACGGGCAGCCACGACGCGATTATGAACACCGCCGGCGCGCAGAAAACAAGGCTGTCGAATCTGTCGAGCATCCCGCCG
Organism: Oscillospiraceae bacterium; assembly: GCA_031263805.1. Taxonomy (GTDB): domain Bacteria; phylum Bacillota; class Clostridia; order Oscillospirales; family Oscillospiraceae; genus JAIRRO01. The sequence continues at coordinate 2,469 of JAISFB010000005.1, read as the reverse complement.
TGCCCGGGGATTATTTTGCCGTAGTCCTTGATCCCGTAAATCCTCTTTATGAGCGAGAACGCCAGATCGCCGAATTCCGCGGCCAGCGCCCCGGCGACGCCGATAAGCGTGAGCGGCAGGATCGAAGCTTCGATCTCGACCGACGCCGCCGAAATAACGGCGCCGTACGCGAGCACCGCCGCCGTACCGATAAAAACCCCGCCGATGCAGCCCTCGACGGTCTTATTCGGCGAGATTTTCGGAAACGCCTTGTGCCTTCCGAAAAATATACCGGTGAAGTACGCCCCCGCGTCCGTCAGAAACACGGAAACAAACGGCAGCAGCACGAGAAGCCGCCCGTATTTCAGCATACGCAACCACGTGAGGGACGCGAGAAGCGCCGGCAGCACAAGAGTCGCGAGCGCCCATATATTATTTTGCAGCTTGCCGTTTGTCATCCCGGCGCCGCCGCGCTTTTCAAATCTGAGCATCCCGGCGGCGGATATGAACGTCAGCAGCGCGAATATGAGGAAAAGCGACCAAACGTCGCGGCGATTCGCGGGGTCGTCCGGATATATAAAAGCGCACCAGACGACGACCGCGGTGAGAACGCCGCGTATCGTATTGTTTTTCGGCATCCCAACCGCGCCGGATATCTCCCACGCGGACACGCCGGAAATCACGGCGACGATAAGCGTCGTGACAAGCGTCGGCGTCAGCGAAAGCGCCGCGACGAGCAGCGGCACGGCGACGACTCCCGTGATTATCCGCGTTTTCACAGCACACCTCCGTACCGCCGCTCGCGGCTGTTGTACACCGAGATCGCCTTGTCCAGCTCGCGCGGCGTAAAATCCGGCCAAAGCGTATCCGTGAAATAGAGCTCCGAGTACGCCGACTGCCACAGCAGGAAATTTGACACACGCGTTTCCTCCCCGGGGCGTATGACAAGGTCCGGGTCGGGCACTCCGGCGGAGTACATATATCCGCCGAAAAGCTCGTCCGTGAGCTCCGGCGCACCGGAATCGCGCCAAAGACGCGCCGCCCGCAGTATTTCGCCGCGCCCGCCGTAATTCACGCAGATATTCACCTGTACGCCGTCGAATTTCGCGGAAATTTCCTCCGTCTCGCGTATGAGCGCGCGCAGCTTGTCGGACAGCGCCGACAGGTCGCCGAAGAATTTCATTTTTACGCGGTCGCGCTCCATCTTCCCTATCGCCTCGATAAGATATTTTTCAAGCAGCTCCATTATCACGTCTACCTCTTCCGGCGGCCGCTTCCAGTTCTCCGTCGAAAACGCGTACACCGTAAGATACTCGATCCCGATGGATTTGCAATACGTCGCGACGCGCCGGAACGTCTCCGCTCCGGCGGCGTGACCGGCGGAACGCGGCAGCCCGCGCCGCGCCGCCCAGCGCCCGTTGCCGTCCATTATTATCGCGACGTGGCGCGGAACGGCGCGTTCAGACGGCTCGGGAACTCCGCGTTTTTTATGTCCGAAAAGGCTAAATTTCAAGCAGCTCTTTGTCCTTTTTCGCCTGTGCCGCGTCAATTTCCTTGACATAATTGTCGGTCAGCTTTTGAATGTCGCGCTCGGCGTCCTTCAAATCGTCCTCTGTGATCTCGGATTTTTTCTTCTGCGCCTTAAAGGTTTCCACGGCGTCGCGCCGGATATTGCGTATCGCGACCCGCGCGTCCTCGGAATACTTCGCGACAAGCTTTGTGAGCTCGCGCCGCCTGTCCTCCGTAAGCTGAGGGAACGCGAGGCGCAGGAGTTTTCCGTCGTTCGCCGGATTGATACCGAGCTCGGAGGCTTGTATCGCCTTTTCGATGGATTTCAGGCTCCCCGCGTCCCACGGGGAAATGACGAGCGTGCGCGGGTCCGGCGAGGTCACGGACGCGATCTGCGCTATCGGCGTCGGTTCTCCGTAATAATCGACGCGGATCTGGTCCAGCACCCCGGCGTTGGCTCTCCCGGCGCGCACGGTCGCGAATTCGCTCGCGAGCGCGGAGAGCGTTTTTTTCATTTTCGATTCGTATACTTCATAGTCTCCCGGCATTTTTTCTGTCCTCCTAAAATTAATTTACAGCTCAGCCGACGAGCGTACCGAGCTTTTCTCCCATAACGACGCGCAGGATATTTTCCGGATTTTTCAGCGCGAAGACGATAAGCGGTATTTTATTGTCCATCGACAGGCTTGTCGCCGTCGAATCCATGACCTCAAGCCGCTGGCGCAGAACGTCATCATAGCTTATGCTGTCATACTTGACGGCGTCGGCGTGCTTTTTCGGGTCAGCCGAGTACACGCCGTCCTCGTTTTTCGCCAAAAGCACGGCGTCCGCGCCGAGCTCGGCGGCCCTCAGCGCCGCGGCCGTATCTGTCGAAAAGTACGGATTCCCGGTACCGCAGCCGAAGACCACAACTCTGCCGTTTTTCAGATGCTTGTCGGCCTTCAGCCTGATATACGGCTCCGCGACGGCCTTGATCTCCAG
>JAISFB010000204.1 GCA_031263805.1 Oscillospiraceae bacterium | reverse complement strand
ACCGGCAACAATAATAATAACAGCGATACGGCGCAGAACGCCAGCTACAACGTATCCGTAGCGCTGTGGCACAACGACCGGAATCAGGCGTCTATGGGCAACATCGCGTTTGCGGACGGGACCGGAACGTCGTTCACGAACATTCAAAAGGTGGACGGCAAGGATACGGAGGTAGTAGTGCCTACGTCGCTCGCGATAGTGAACGCGCTGAACGGAGTGTATAAATTGCAGTCCGTGACGCATCCGGTAAACATCGCGCTGACGGCGGATCAGGGGTACATCTCCGCGCTGCAAGAGCTGGAGTACAAGAAAAACGGCGTGTGGACGCCCGTGCGCGTGCTCAAACGCGAGCTGTGCACGCCGAACCCGGATCAAGCGCCCGGAGCGCAGCCGTTCCAATACATCAGGGCGTTCGAGATGGACCTTCCCGATATGAGCACGCAGTTTATAGAAGTGCGCGTGAAGGTTCCGTACACGCCGATGGACGCCGTTTTGAACACGGAGGCAAGCGACGGTTGGATAAACGCAAAGGTACGGATTTTCTGGGATACGCTGACCGAGATACCGGGCGGCGGGCGCTTGGAGTTTGACACCGGCGAGGCCCCCGCCGTCACATCGTCAGCGTATGAGGAAGGCGCTGTGGAGTTCGATATCAGGGACGACGCCACAGGCATCCGCGCGGAAGCCGCTCCGGGCGTACTGCCCGAGGGCGCGGAGCTGACCGTTGAGGCTATAACAGCCGAATCGGAAAGCGAGACGGCAAAGGCCTCATACGCAAAAGCTCAAACGGCGTTGGACGGCGTTTCGGCTAAGTTCAAGCTGTTCGACATCACGATATACGACGCGGACGGCGCTGAAACGCAGCCGAACGGACGGCTGACTCTCCGCTTCCCGATACCGGAGGGCTTCGACGCCGATAAAACCGCGCTGTACAGGATAAACGACGACGCGACGGCGACGCTGATAAAAGGCAAGGTCGAAAACGGCGAATACGTCGCCGCGGTGACTCACCTGAGCCTGTACGCCCTTGTGGAGCTCGCGGAGGACGCTGTCGCCGCTGACGAAGCGGAAGAGACCGACGGCGCCGCGGACGCGGCTTCGCCGGAGGTCACGATCGGCGCGGAGAACGCGCCGCTGTCGGGCGATGCGGAGATAGCCGACGGCGGCGTGCCGCTCGGCGACTTCACGCCGCCGCAGACGGGCGACGAAAGCCTTACGGCGTACGCCGCGGTCTTCGGACTCTCGCTCGCGGCCATGGTACTTTCCGTGACCGTCAAAAAACGCCGCAAGAACACGGACGCGTAAACACACCAAACGCATAACCAAGCCCCCTGCCGTTGCATTGCAACGGCAGGGGGCGTTTTTTATAAGGGTGTAGGGGCGAACTGCGTTCGCCCGAGGCTGTCCGAAAATCAACCGCACATTGGCAATATGCACAATCCGCGTAGGGGTCGCAGTCCACTGCGACCCGCGCGCCCCGCATTAGCCGCAAAATTCCCGGTGTGACGGGACGTCGCGCCTGCGGCGCGCCATAACAATTTCGTCGCATCGACCGGCAAAGCCGGTCGCTATAGCAATCACGCCGCGCGCAGCGCGGCAGGGCGCGACAGGGACAGCGTCCCCTACGAAATACAGGCCGTGATTTGTGCATTTTGCTATTTGGTTTCGATTTTCGGACAGTCTGGCCCGGGTCGTAAAGTGCGCACCGCAACCACAGGGCGCGATAAATCGCGCCCCTACGACACCCTGTTTTTTTATATCTCGCAGAACGTCAGGCGCTGGCGCTGCTCCGAAATGTCCACGTCGAACACGGTGGCGCCGGGGCCGCCGTCGGAGCGCGTGATGCTCACGCTTTTTCCCGGAAAATAGTTCTTGACGAATTCGTCGAGCCCTAAGTCGTCCAGCTCAAGCTCCTCCAAAAACACGTCCCTCATTTGATTGCCGGAGCATTTGTTGAAAATCTCCCGTGTAAGCTCGTATTCGCGTACCATTTTTGTGTTCTCCCTGATTATTTTAATTATTGCGCCGGAACAATCGGTTTGACGCTTATTCCGGGTCAATATCATACAAGTCGCCGCCCCGGCGACCGGGCTGTAAGCCCGTATTGGCAATATCGGTGAATCAGGCCCCGCCGGATTCACTGATCGCCGCTTCGTAAAGCGCGTTTTTCGGTGCTCCCGTGGCCTCCGAGACGATTCGCGCCGCGTCCTTGACGGAGCTGCCCTCCGCCATAAGTCTTTTCATCTCCGTCAGCGCGTCGGCGAGGTTTGCCGCGCCGGTTTTCTCCGGAGCGCGGCCCTCGACTACGAGGACGAATTCCCCGCGCGGCTCTTTTTCCTCAAAAAGCGCGGCGGCGTCTGAGAGCGTGAGTCTCAGCGTTTCCTCGTGCAGCTTTGTGAGCTCGCGCGATATTGAAACGCGGCGGTCGCCGAACGCCGCGAGCATATCGGACAGCGTGCGGCGCAGCTTGTGCGGCGCTTCGTAGAATATCATCGCGCGGCGCTCGTCCTTCAACTCGTCAAGCCTTTCGGCGCGGCTTCGGCGCGAGGTCGATAAAAACCCCTCGAACGCGAATCTGCCGGAGCCGAGCCCGGATGCCGCTAAAGCCGCGACGGCGGCGCAGGGACCGGGTATGGATATGATCTCAACGCCGCGCTGAGCGCATTGGCGCACCAAGTCCTCGCCGGGGTCGCTGACGGCGGGCGTCCCGGCGTCCGTCACAAGCGCGCAGGACTCGCCGCCGAGCAGCCGCGCGACGATTTTCTCGCCGCTTTCGAGCCTGTTGTGCTCATAATAGCTGACAAGCGGCTTTTTTATATTCAGATGATTCAGGAGCTTCAGCGTGACGCGCGTATCCTCCGCCGCGATGAAATCGGCGCCCGCGAGCGTTGCGGCGGCGCGCGGCGAAATATCGCCCAGATTGCCTATCGGCGTCGCGACGAGATACAGGACGCCGCTCATTGCTCGGGCTCCGCATACATATTTAATATTCGCAGTACGTCCGCCGGGGTATCCGCGAGATAGCGCGGGTCGGCGCCGTGCGACAGCAGGCTTTCTTTTCCGCGCAACCCCCACGCGCAGGTTATACACGCGATTCCCGCGTTCTTCGCTGTCAGCATATCTATTTCCGTATCGCCGACGTAAACGGCGTTTTCCGGACGCTCGCCAAGCGCGCGGAGCGCCGAGAACACGGGCGCGGGGTCGGGCTTCATCGGCGTGCCCGGAATCTCTCCGACCGCCAAATCGAGCAGTCCGGGATACAGCGCGTCCGCGATAATTTTCGTGTATTCGTCGGCTTTATTTGATATCACGGCTGTTTTCGCGCCGCCCGCTTTTAAGGCCGAAAGCAGCTCCGGCACGCCGTCATAGGGGCGCGAGGAATCCATAGAGTGCTCGGCGTAGTATTCGCGGTACACGCGTATGACGTCTTGCAGGATATTAAAATTTTGCTTACGCGTTGCCGTTTGCGCGGGCAGCGAGCTTCGGACGAGATGATCAATGCCGCGCCCCATCGCGGCGGCGGCCTGCTTCGCGGAGCGCTCCGGGAAGCCGAAGCTGCGCAGCGCGTGATTGAGCGCCGCTCTCGTATCGGCGAGCGTGTCGAGTATTGTACCGTCCATATCAAAAAGCACGGCGCCGTAATCGAGCTTTTGCATTTAATATATAATCCTTTCGCCGTGCTGCGGGCGTTTGATTTAACGTGCCTGCGGGCACGGGGAACGCGGCTTGCGCCGCGACGCGCCGCCCGCTGCGCGGGCGGTTGTCTGATTCAACGTGCCAGCGGGCACGGGGAACGCGGCGTGCGCCGCGACGCGCCGCCCGCTGCGCGGGCGGATGTCTGATTCAACGTGCCTGCGGGCACGGGGAACGCGGCTTGCGCCGCGACGCGCCGCCCGCTGCGCGGGCGGACGTTTGATTT
>JAISFB010000157.1 GCA_031263805.1 Oscillospiraceae bacterium | reverse complement strand
AGCTCATACGGCTCGACGCCGGCCTCCAGCAATCGCGGTATTAGCATAGAGCCTTTCGGCAGAACGACGCGGTGCGAAAATTCGCGCTTGTCCGTATTGCGCATAAAATTTATGAGCGCAAGGCCCGCTCCGCCGATATTTGAGTCAGTTATCACATTTACAACTCTTATCATCAGCCCCCTTCCGCCTCCGTTTCCTCCGGCGCCTGCCGCCCGAGCTCACGGCGCGAGAGAGCCGTATCATTTTCACGGCGCGAAAGCGCCATATCATTTTCACGGCGCGAAAGCGCCATACTCAGGCCCAGCACAGCCCAGAATACGAGCGCGACGCGGTAATTGTAAAACGAGTAATCCGTCATCCCCTGCACGAGAAAGCCGAGAATTGCGGAAACCGCCGCCATTCTGTAATAATTCATCGCTTTATCAGTCGATCTCGCCACAGCCGACGCGAGCGCGCGCAGCTGCGAAAACAGCAGCAGCGCAAAAACAATAAGCGCCGCGGCCCCGGCGTCGCAGACGAGCTGCAAAAACAGGTTGTGCGAGTGCTGCGCGGCGGCGGCGTTGTAGCCGTAGTGCGGATACATCTTGTTAAAAGCCGCGGCGCCCGGCCCCACCCCGACGAGCCAGAAATCCCTCAGCATCGACAGCGTCCCGAGCCAGATGGACAGCCTGTAGGACGTAGAGCCGTCCTTCAAGTCCCCGATGCTCAAAAACCGGCTGACGATAACGTCCGGCAGCAGAAAATACAGCGCTGCGAGCCCGAAAAGCCCGAGCAGGATAAACCGGCGGTCGAGCATAACGAGAAACACCGCGGCGGCGATAATGAGCCCCAGCCAGCCCCCGCGCGCGAACGTCAGCGCCATACACAGCAGCATAACGCCTAACGCCCCGATAAAAAGCAGCTTTGCGAGCGGGTGCTTTTCAGCCAGCGCGAGCGCCGCCGCGAACGGTATGGCGAGCAGCAGATACTCCGCGAGCACGTTCGGATTGCCGAGCGTCGAGTAAACGCGCACCCCGATGCCGGAAAACATTTCAGAGTCCAGCCATCCCGACGCGCCCGACGCGCCGAGCAGATACTGCAAAACCCCATAACCCGCCACAGCCGCGCCCGACAGCGCGAAAACGCGTATCGCGAGCACAACGCTCCGCTTTTCCCGAAGCGCCGAAAGCGTCACTACGGAAAACAGCGCGAATAACGTCTGTAAAAACCCGCCGTACATACTCCCCGAAACGGTGACGGACGTAAAAATCGACGCAAAATATATAGCGGCGAACAGCAGCGCGTACCGCGCCGCCCCGTGCCGCGCGGGCAAAGCGCCCGGCGACGCGCCGGCCTTTAAGATCGCCGACAAAAATGTAACTCCCGTCAGCGCTGCGGCGGCCATCGTCGAAATTATCGGCGCGAGGGCCAGCGTAGCGGCGCACCACAGCTCCGGCCTCAAAAATATACTACCGGCAAGCAGCCTGTCCAATCTCAGCGCGCGAAAGCACGCTGAGACAAGCCCCCGGACTTTCAGCCAAAGCGTTCCGAGCACTCCAGCCGGCGCGTCCCGCGCCCCCGCCAAAAACCGCGAGACTATCACGCTTTTGCGCCACTGCCCGCCGAACGCCGCGGCTATCGCGGCTATCACGCGGTAAATCAGGCTTGCCTTCAATATCCTGACCACAGGTCATACCTCCTTAATTACTATTGCTATCGCCGCTATTGCCGTCGCCGCGCTTCAAGCGCGAAACGGTCTGCTTTATCAGCGCGCGGGTCTCCCCGCCGTCAAAAAGCCCTTCGCGCGCGAGCGGCAGCGCGAGAAGCACGGCGTTTACCGTCGCCGCCGCCGAGGACGCGAGCGCGATACCCCGGATACCGAGCGCCCCGGTGAATATCCCGCATAAAACGACGTTCACGGCTATCGCAGCCGCGCCCGCCAAAAGCGGAATTTTTCCATTCCGCCGCGCGAAATATACGCGCCCGAGCACGGCCGTCGCGGCGTAACCCGGCATCCCCGGCGCGCACCATCTCAGCGCCGACGCCGTCGAAACCACCGAATCCGCTCCGAATTTTCCGCCACCGTAAATTACGGCGACCGCCGGCTTCGCCAAAAGCATCGTCCCGGCCGCCGCGAGCGCCGCGAATGCGACGGAAGCGAGCATCGCCGCGCGCGCCGGAGCTATCGCGCCGCGCCCCGCCGCCTCAAGGCGCGAAATACGCGGAAACAGCACATTCGTGACCGACAGCGCGAACACCCCGATTATGATAGTGTACAGATTCATCGCGAGCTCCAGCTCCGTCACGGCGGCGCCGCCCCGCAGCCCTGAGGCGAAACGCGTCCCGACGGCGAGACAGATCGGCTGCACCCACGTCGATACGATAGCCGGAAGCATAAGCTTTCCCACGCCGCGCATATCGCCGCCGCGCAGCCGGACGCGCAGCGCCGGGCGAAAGCCGCTCTTTACAAGCCGCGGCAGCATAACGGCGGCCTGCCCCGCCCAGCCGAGCAAAAACGCCGCGGACAGCCCCCATATTCCGAATTTCTCGTTCAGCACGGCGTAATACGCGATTATGATCCC
>JAISFB010000142.1 GCA_031263805.1 Oscillospiraceae bacterium | reverse complement strand
CGGACAAATTCAGCCCGAACGCGCAGGCGACGCGCGGCATGATCGTGACTGTGCTCTTCCGCTGCGCGGAAGAGCAATTGAGAATGGAGAGTGGAGAATTGAGAATTGGGGATGCGTCCCATACCGACGAGAAACCAGCGGAGCGTTTCGAGGATGTTCTGCTCGGCAAATACTATTCCGACGCCGTGGCGTGGGCTGCCGAAAATGAAATCGTCGGCGGCGTAGGCGGCGGCAGATTCGCCCCGGACGCGAACATCACGCGGCAAGACTTGGCGGTTATCCTTACACGCTACGCGGAGTACAAAGGATTGCCCCTCGCGGCGCTACGGGAATACGCGGCCTTCAGCGACGATAACGCCGTTTCGGATTATGCGAGAGCGGCGGTAGAAGCCTGTTACCGTGCGGGCATTATCTCCGGCAAGCCCAACAACTTGTTTGACCCGAAAGGCGAAGCCACCCGCGCCGAGGTCGCGGCCATGCTGCACAGATTCATTTTGGCTATGGCCGGAGATGTTGAACCCGACGAGGAAGAAGCGTAACGACAAAAACAAACGCATGTGGAGCGCGGACGCGCTCCGATGTCCGCACCACTCCCGATGTGAACCATCCCGCGCCACGGCTTAAATTAAAGCGCGTGCGCGCGGCGGCGCCGCGCCTTTGAAAAAGGATTTGTTTTTTCGCTCCGAATAAGATATACTGTATGGGATAGAGTTTTTTTATTTCTTCGCAAGGGAGCGCGAAAATGGTAAAAGGCATTGGCATAACCGGCTTCGGCAGGATAGGACGTATGATATTGCGGGCGTGCTCGCGATATCCGGAGCTTGAGATTCGGGCGATAAACGCGACCGTAGAGCCCGAATATATGGCTTATTTATTGAAATACGACAGCGTACACGGAAGGCTTGACCGCGAGACGCGGCACACCGACAAGGGCATAATAATAGGCGGACGGGAGATCACGTGCTTTTCAAACCGCGACCCGGAGGCCATAGACTGGGAAGCCGCCGGCGTCGAGTATCTCATCGACGCGACGGGGAAGTTTAAGACGCTTGAAAAGGCTTCGGCGCATCTCAGAGCGGGGGCGAAAAAAGTCATAATCACGTCTCCGTCAGACGACGCGCCGATGTTTGTTATGGGAGTAAATAATAAGGAATACACGCCGGATACGGACATCGTCTCAAACGCGTCATGCACGACGAACGCGTTGGCGCCCTTGGCAAAAATAATAAACGACCGCTGGGGCGTAGCCTCCGGAATGGTTACGACCATTCACGCGGCGACGGCGTCGCAGAAAACGGTTGACGGCGCCTCGCAGAAGGATTGGCGTGGCGGCCGGGCGTTTTCCGCGAACATAATCCCGTCCACTACGGGCGCGGCTACGGCTGTCGGAAAGGTGATCCCCGCGCTGGGCGGAAGGCTGACGGGGATGTCTATGCGCGTGCCGACGATAAACGTCTCCGCCGTCGATTTTACGGTGAATCTCGAAACGCCCGCGAGCTACGCGGACATTTGCGCGGAAATGAAGCTCGCCTCCGAAACGTATATGAAAGGGATTTTAGGCTATACGGAGGACCCCGTCGTGTCGAGCGACTTTATCCACGACGAGCACACGTCGATATTCGACGCCGGCGCCGGCATTATGCTCACAGATACATTCGCAAAGCTAATCGCCTGGTACGACAACGAATGGGGCTACTCCTGCAAAACCCTCGACCTCCTAAAGCACATGATCGCCACAGACAGCACCACCATACATACCGCAACCCCATAAAACCCGCTAGATACATCCCGATGACAGCATAGCGGCCGCACGGCGGACGCCGCCGCAACCGCGGCGTCAATATCGAGCGCAAGCGAGATTTGCCGCAGGGCGGCTTTGCCGCCCGAGGATGCTAAATTTCCCCTGCGGAACCGCAGCAAAGTGCATCCCCGCATTGCGCATTAAGATACAGGAGGCATACTGAATTGCAAGATAAATTATTCATCAAAGGCGCGCGCGAAAATAACCTGAAAAACATCGACGTTGAAATTCCGCGGGACAAGCTCGTCGTTATGACGGGTATTTCGGGCAGCGGAAAATCCTCGCTCGCGTTCGATACGATATACGCGGAGGGGCAGCGGCGCTACGTCGAGTCGCTGTCGTCCTACGCGCGGCAATTTCTCGGGCAGATGGAAAAGCCGGACGTGGATTATATAGAAGGGCTGTCCCCCGCGATCTCGATAGACCAGAAAACAACGTCCCGCAACCCGCGCAGCACCGTCGGCACCGTAACTGAAATCTACGATTACCTGCGCCTGCTGTGGGCGCGTATCGGCATCCCGCACTGCCCCGTCTGCGGAAAAGAGATAAAGCAGCAGTCGATAGACCAGATAATCGATCAGATTATGGAGCTGCCGGAGACGACGCGCGTGCAAATACTCGCGCCCGTCGTGCGCGCCCGCAAGGGAGAATATCAAAAGGTCTTTGAGGACGCGCGAAAGTCCGGCTACGTCCGCGTCCGCGCCGACGGCAGCGTTTACGACCTGTCGGAGGAAATCAAGCTCGACAAGAACAAAAAGCACAATATCGAGATAATCATAGACCGTCTTGTGATACGCGAGGACATAGTGAGCCGTCTCACGGACTCCGTCGAAACCGCGGCGGCGCTGTCCGGCGGCCTCGTCATAGCGGATATTTCGGACGAGGGGCGCGAGCTGCTGTTTTCCCAAAATTATGCCTGTGAGGACTGCGGCGTTTCCATCGAAGAGCTTACGCCGCGTATGTTTTCGTTCAACAATCCGTATGGGGCGTGCCCGGACTGCACGGGTCTCGGGATACAGCTCCGCGTCGATCCCGACCTTATAATCCCTAATAAATCCCTGTCGATAGCCGACGGCGCGATCATAGCGTCCGGCTGGGGCGGCGGCAGCTCGCGCGGCGGCGGTATATCCTTGATGTACTTCCGCTCCTTGGCGAAAAAATATCATTTTACGCTCGACACGCCGGTAAAAGACCTGCCCCCCGGCGCGTTAGACGTCATACTGTACGGCACGAAGGGCGAAAAGCTCACGCTGGACTACGACCATACGAGCGGCGGCGGCGTAAAATACAGCGCCTCGATCGATACATATTACAGCAACGAGGAAGCGCCCGAGAATAAAAAGTCCGGCCGCGGCACATTCCGCCAGGCTTTCGAGGGCATCGTGAACAATTTAGAGCGCCGGTATAAGGAAACGCAGTCCTCCGCGATGCGCTGGGAGCTGGAGCAGTCGATGTCCGAGCACCCGTGCCCCTCGTGCGGCGGAAAGCGGCTGAAAAAAGAGGTTTTGGCCGTGACCGTCGGCGGGATAAGCATCGACGATTTCGCGCAGAAGTCGGTAGTCTCGGCGCTGGATTTTATGAACGAGCTGCAATTGACGCCCAAAGAAGCGATGATAGGCGACCGTATTCTCAAAGAAATACGCGAACGCCTCGGCTTCCTGCGCAGCGTGGGGCTGGAATACCTGACGATGAGCCGCCGCGCGGGAAGCCTGTCCGGCGGCGAGGCTCAGCGCATACGCCTCGCGACGCAGATAGGCTCGTCACTGATGGGCGTGCTCTATATTCTCGACGAGCCGTCGATAGGCCTGCACCAGCGCGACAACGCGAAGCTTCTCGCGACGCTCGGGCGCCTGCGCGACCTTGGCAACACGCTGCTCGTCGTCGAGCACGACGAGGAAACGATGCTCGCCGCCGACTACATCGTGGACGTCGGCCCCGGCGCGGGCATACACGGCGGCGAGATCGTCGCCGTCGGCACGGCGGACGATATAAAGGCGTGCGAGCGCTCCGTTACCGGGCAGTATTTATCGGGAATCAAGCAAATCCCCGTCCCGTCGCCGCGGCGGAAGGGGACGGGCAAGAACCTGAAGGTGATCCGCGCGAGCGAGAACAACCTCAAAAACATCAGCCTGAATATCCCGTTGGGCGTTATGACGGCCGTCACGGGCGTGTCGGGCAGCGGCAAGTCGTCGCTTGTCAACGAGGTCGTCTACAAAGCCCTCGCGGCGGTGCTCGGCCGCGTGAAAATACGCCCCGGCGCGCACGAGGCAATATACGGTATGGAATACCTCGACAAGGTGATAAATATAGACCAGTCCCCGATAGGCCGCACCCCGCGCTCAAACCCCGCGACGTATACGGGCGTTTTCAACGACATACGAGAGCTGTTCGCCGCGACGCAGGACTCCAAATCGCGCGGCTACGGCGCCGGGCGCTTCAGCTTCAACGTACGCGGCGGGCGGTGCGAGGCGTGCGCCGGCGACGGGCTCATAAAAATCGAAATGCACTTCCTGCCCGATATCTATGTCCCGTGCGACGTTTGCCACGGGAAGCGCTATAACCGGGAAACGCTCGAGGTCCGCTACAAGGGCAAGAACATAAGCGAGGTCCTCGATATGACCGTCGAGGAGGGCGCGGCGTTTTTCGAGAATCTGCCGAAAATAAAGACGAAGCTCGACACGCTCGTAGACGTCGGGCTGGGCTATATCAAGCTCGGGCAATCGTCCACGACGCTTTCCGGCGGCGAGGCGCAGCGCGTAAAGCTGGCTACAGAGCTGTCAAAACGCGGCACCGGCAACACGCTCTATGTGCTCGACGAACCGACAACGGGGCTTCACACCGCCGACGTCCACCGCCTCGTCGAGGTCTTGCGCAAATTCGTGGAGGCGAAAAACACCGTCATAGTCATAGAGCACAACTTAGACGTCATAAAAACAGCCGACCACATCATCGACCTCGGCCCGGAGGGCGGCGACAAGGGCGGGGAGATCGTGTTTGAAGGCACGCCCGAGGCGTGCGCGGCTTGCGAGCGGAGCTATACGGGCGCGTTTTTGAAAAAAGTCCTGAAAAATTGATCGCCGCCGCCCGGCAGCCCGCCGCACCGCGCCATATCGTCCGAGAGAGCCGCCGTAAGCGGCTCTTTTTGCGCGCGAAATTCCACGAAATTCCGCGAAATTCGCAGTACAGGAATAATTTCCGCGAATACGCAAAAAATAGCGTCACATCAACGCCAATCAAACCAATCCGGAGGATATACGTTATGAAAAGCCAAAGCCAAAATCCGACCCGAATCAGAAGCCGGACCCGAATCAGAAACACCGTCACACTGCTGCTGGCCGCCGTTTCGGCCTGCTCTTTCGGCGCCGCCGCCCTCGCGAGCGGCGCGACGATGGAGATAAGCGCCGGGGCGAACTCAGCGCCGATCGCCGAAAACCTCGAATACACGACGTTCCGCGGCGTCGCGCTGACGGGCCGCTTCAAGGCCTTCGACCCCGACGGCGACAACGTGACCTTTGAAATCACGGAGGTCCCGAAAAAAGGCTCCGTAACGCCGTGCGACAATTCAGAATTCATCTACACGCCGTCGGAAAAGTCCAAGGGGCGCGATACGTTCTCTTATGTGGCGGTGGACTCGAACGGCGGGGTCTCGGCGAGCGCCCGGGTCTCTGTAGCTATCAAAAAGCAGTCGGTCAAAACGACTTACGCCGATATGGACGATTCATTGGAACATTCCTCGGCGCATTACGCGGCGCTCGTCCTCTCTGAGCGCGGAGTCTTTACGGGTGAGAAGCTTGGGGACGAGTATTTCTTCCGCCCCGGCGAGACCGTGACGCGCGGAGAGTTTTTGGCGATGTGCCTCAAAATCGCCGATTCCGAGACGCTTGACGGCATAACCCGCACCGGTTTTTATGACGACGGCGACATTCCCGCCTGGGCGAAGCCCTACGTGTCGGCGGCGCTTATGCAGGGC
>JAISFB010000100.1 GCA_031263805.1 Oscillospiraceae bacterium | reverse complement strand
GGGACCGACTTCGTCTACTCCCCGCAGGCGTATTTCCGCGGCGCGTCGCAGATACCGGGCGCGAAGTACAACGTCGGCTTCCAAATCGTCGTAAAGCCGTATTTTCTCGACAGGATGCCGCACCGCCACGAGGTGGACGAATATCTGATCTTTCTCGGCGGCACGTTCCCCAACGTGTTTGAATTCGACGCGGAAATTTCGCTGTGCATCGGCGAGGAGATGGAGGAGTACATAATAACTCAGCCGACGATAGTCAGAATCCCCGCGAACGTAGTTCACTGTCCATTGAATTTCAAGCGCGTCGATAAGCCGATATTCTTCCAGGCGGCGTGTATGCAGGGGATGTTCGGCGGCGTATACGGCGACGGGGAGCAGAAATTCGAGATGTATTACAACGGCCCCGGACAGTGCATCTACGACAAGGACAAAAAATGCGATTCCTGCCGCAAATGCCTGCGCGGAGAATGGAACGCGCCGGAGCCGAAATAACGCCGTCGCCGCCGGCGGGTCGTCCTACTCCGCGAAGCCCCTTGCCCGAAGCAGCTCTTTGATGACGGCCACGGAGCCGTCTATCCCCGCGAACGAGGAATTTATCGCGATGTCGAAATTCTCCTTCGCGCCCCAGATAAGGTTCGTGTAGTATTTATAGTAGCTGCCGCGGGCCTTGTCGGCCTTGCGGACGGCGGCCTCGGAGTTCTTTTCCGCCAGGCCGTAGCTCTCCACCGCCCGCCGCGCGCGGTCCTCCAGATCGGCGTAGATGAATACGCGCACGAGATTCTTCCGTTCCCGCAGTATATAGTCGGCGCACCGGCCGAGAATGACGCAGCTTCCGCGCGCGGCGAGCTCACGTATGACCTCCGACTGGGCGATGAACATTTTATCGCTCGTCGGAGTGTCGTAATATACGAGAGATTCCGCGTTCGCGAATGCGGAAAGCTGAAGATTGAACAGCACGCCGCCGGCCTTTTCCTCGCTCTGCTCGATGAAGCCGGCGGAAAGCCCGCTTTTTTCAGCCGTCAGCTTTATTATGGACTTGTCGTAACAGCCGAGCCCGAGCTCCCCCGCCAATTTGTTCGCTATGTCCCGGCCCCCGCTTCCGTACTCGCGGCTTATCGCGACAAAAAAATCATTCATTTCGCTATACCTCCAAAAATTATATTGCAAAAATTATATTGCAAAAAATTATATTGCAAAAATTATATTGCAAAGTCGAATTGCAAATTAAATCTAATGCGTCTCCCATTGTAGCATATGCGGACGCAAAAGACAAAATATTTTTGAAAAGCCTTTACTTATCCGCCGCGTTGCATTATCATTGATGCTGAAATATGAAAGGAGCTGAGGTCATTGCCGAGCCTTGAAGCACTGTTAAGCCTCCGCCGCACCGTTTTTTTTGACGGCGCTATGGGGACTATGCTCCAGCGCGCCGGGCTTTTGCCGGGCGAGCGCAGCGATATGATGAATATACGCGCGCCGGAGGCGGTTTTTGAGATACACCGCGCGTACGTGGACGCCGGGAGCGATATCATCCTGACGAATACGTTAGGCGCCAACGCGCGCGCGCTGTCTGAAAGCGGGCACAGCCCAAAGGACGTTATAGAAGCCGCCGTCGCGTCGGCCCGCCGCGCCGCCGGAGGCCGCGCGCTCGTCGCGCTCGACGTCGGTCCCGTAGGAGAGCTTATGGAGCCCCACGGCGCGCTGACGCCCGAGGACGCGTACAAGCTTTTCAGGGAGCAGATCGAAGCCGGAGCGTCCGCCGGCGCGGAGCTCGTCGCCATTGAGACTATGAGCGACTTGGACGAGCTCTCCGCCGCAATAACGGCCTCGCGCGACGCGTGCGCGCTGCCGGTGCTCGCGATGATGACGTTCGGGAGCTCGGGGCGCACGTATACGGGCATATCTCCGGCGGATTTTGTCCGGCGCGCGGAGGCGCTCGGCGTCGCGGCGCTCGGTATAAACTGCTCTTTAGAGCCGAGCTCGTCGCTTCCCGTATTCCGGGAGCTCGCGGCTATCTCCAAAACGCCGCTTATCGCCAAGCTCAACGCCGGGCTGCCGGATTCCGACGGGCGCTACGGGCTGACGCCGGAGGAATTCGCCGGGCAAATGCTCGAATACAAGGCTCTCGGCGTCCGCATCGCCGGCGCGTGCTGCGGCAGCACGCCGGAATTTATCCGCGCGCTCGTCTCCGCGTTCGCGGACTGACGCGTTTCGCGCCGCAGGCGCGCAATTTTAATTTTTAATTAAGGAGCGGTCAAGCCATATGGACGGCAATATTTTTCGCCCGGCGGATATTCTTTTACCGAGTAATATCAATCTGCAAAACTGGGCTGTCATAGCCTGCGACCAATATTCCTCGGAGCGCGAATATTGGACGCGCGCCGATCTTCTGATCGGCTCCTCGCCGTCCACGCTGCGTATGATGATCCCGGAGGCGTATCTGACCGCCCCGAATTTAGCGGCGCGCGAGCGCGCCGCCGGCCTCGCCGCCGACGCGTATCTCGAAAGCGGCATTTTTCGCGAATACCCGAACTGCTTCGTATACGTAGAGCGCACGCTGCGCGACGGGCGCGTCCGTCGCGGGCTCGTCGGGGCGCTCGATTTGGAAGCCTACGACTATTCCGGCGCCGGCTCGCCGATACGCGCGACGGAGGAGACCGTACCCGAGCGGCTGCCCCCCCGCGCGCGCGCGCGAAAAAGCTCGCCGCTGGAGCTGACGCACATAATGGCGTTTATCGACGACGAGGCGAAAGCGATCATAGAGCCGCTTGCGGACTCGGAATTGCCCCGGCTATACGATTTTAAGCTTATGGAAAACAGCGGGAGCCTGCGCGGCTTTCTTGTCGGAAGCGTCCCGGCGCGGGAAATATCCGACGCCGTTTCCGCGCTGCCCGGCGGAATAAAAATCGGTGACGGGAATCACTCCCTCGCCGCCGCCAAGCTGCTTTGGGAGGAAATAAAGCCAACGCTTTCAGAGCGCGAGCGCGAGACCTGTCCCGCCCGCTTCGCTCTCGCGGAGCTCTGCAACGTCTACGGCGACGCGATCGATTTTCACCCCATCCACCGCGCGGTTTTCGGCGTCAAAACAGAGCGTTTTATCGACGGCCTCGCCGCCGCGATATCGGGAAACGGGCGCCACACGATAAAATGCTTGGCGGCTGAGATCGACGCGACGCACGTGCAGCGCATATCGGAAAAAGAGCTTCGCGCCGGGGATATGCCGATCGGGGAGCTTATCGCCGCCGTCCAGCGGTATATCGACGATTATTTCAGGGGCGTAAGAAAGCGGTCCGGCTTCAGCGTCGATTATATCCACGGGGAAAAGTCCCTCCGCTCCGTCGCCGCCGCGCCCGACTGCGTCGGGATAGAGCTTCCCGCGATGGAAAAGGCGGAGCTGTTCCGCGCGCTGCGCGGCGGCGGCGACGGCGACAGCGTCTTGCCGCGCAAAAGCTTTTCCATCGGCGAGGCCTGGGACAAGCGCTTTTATATGGAATGCAGAAGAATAAAATAAAAACGGGAGAAATTTTTCTATGATCGCTTTAGGATGTGACCACGGCGGGTATAATCTTCTCGGCGAGATACGCGCCATGCTCGACGGGAAAGGGCTTGAATACCGCTATTTCGGCGCGTTTTCGGAGGAGAGCTGCGATTATCCCGACTTCGCGCGCGCCGTCGCGGAGTCCGTCGCCTCGGGAGAGGCGGAGCGCGGGATACTCGTCTGCGGCACGGGGATCGGGATGTCCATTGCGGCGAACAAGGTGCGCGGCGTCCGCGCGGCGCTCTGCGGAGACTGCTTTTCGGCGGAAATGACGCGGCGGCACAACGACGCGAATATCCTTTGCCTCGGCGCGCGCGTCACGGGGGCGGGGCTCGCGCTGAAAATCGCCGAAGCATTTCTCGAAACGCCGTTCGACGGCGGCAGACACGCCCGCCGCGTCGCGAAAATAACTGAGATAGAGTTGGATGGAGCTGTAAGTATTGGCAAGATACGTCCCGCGGACTTATAAAAACCACAGGGCGGCGCGGCTGCTCGCGCGCGCGCTGGCGATCCTGCTTATCGCGGCGGTCGCGCTCGCGATAGCTATGTTTTTCAGCCTGCGGCAATACATCGTGTACACGCCCGATGGGCTGAGGCTGGAGATTCCCTGGCTGGAGGAGGAGTGAGACCGCAGTCCGCGCCGCCATAAAAAGCCTCCTTGTAAAATTACCTTTCGGACGAGGTTTATTTTACAGGGAAGCGGAGCGCTTTGAGCTTTTTTGTTTACGTTATTTTTTGAAGCCGCCGCGTCAGCGAATGACGGGGACGGGAACGGGCGCCGCGGTGTAAGGATATACCCCCGGCGCGGCGAACGGAACGACGGGCGCGGCATAGGGCGCGATCCCCGGCGTCCTTGGAATCGCCTTCGGCGATACCGTTGCTTTGGGCGACGCCGTCACCTTGGGCGACGCCGTTGTTTTTGGCGATACCGTCACTTTAGGCGACACCGTAACTTTTGGCGACACCGTCACTTTGGGCGATGTTTTTACGGGCGAAGGCCTCTTTTTCGCACCGCAGCCGAAAATCGAAACCGCCATAAGAGCGGCGATAAGAAATCCGATTACTCTTTTCATAACAGCCTCCTATAGGAAGTAAGCTCACAAAATGGGCTTCGACCGTATTATTTGCAGTTGTGAAAAAAATACTACGCGAGTTTTTGGTAATACTTTACGCAAATTTGACATCCCCCTTGTTTTAGATTTGACAATCGGCAATTATACTTGTACCGCAACAAAAAATTAAAAACAAAGGGGTAATCAAAAATGAAAAAAACTATCTGCGCTCTCCTGCTCTCTCTCGCTCTCCCGCTCGCGGCGATAGGCTGCGCCTCCGGCGGCTCCGGCGCGGAGCCGTCCCGGCAGCCCGCGCTATCCCCGCAGTCAACAGCTCCGGCGGAGACGACGCCGGACGCTCCCGAGACGAATTCCGGCGAGATCATCGTCATATCGCGCGAGGACGGCTCCGGCACGCGCGGCGCGTTCATCGAGCTTTTCGGCGTCCAGGACGAGGACAAGGTGGACCGGACGACGCTTTCCGCCGAGATCACAAACAGCACGTCCGTTATGACGACGTCCGTCGCCGGGAACGACAAGGCCATCGGCTATATCTCGCTCGGCTCGCTGAATAGCTCCGTTAAGGGTGTTGAGATCGACGGCGCGGAGGCTACTGTCGATAACATCAAAAACGGCAGCTACGGCATCGCGCGCCCGTTCAATCTCGTGCTGACCTCCGAGCTCAGTGACGCCGCCGAAGCGTTTATCGGCTTTATAATGAGCGCCGAGGGGCAAAGCGTCATCGAGGACGGCGGCTACATAAAAGCGGACGAGGCAGCCGAGCCGGGCTCTAACGAGGCCGTATCCGGACGCGTCGTCGTCGCGGGCTCGTCCTCCGTCACGCCTATTATGGACAAGCTGAAGGACGCGTATCTGGCGATAAATCCTAACGCCGAAATTGAGATACAGCAAAGCGATTCTTCGACGGGCATAAACGCCGCGATAGACGGCATATGCGACGTCGGTATGGCCTCCCGCGAGCTTAAAGAAAGCGAGCTCGAAAAAGGCGTCTACGAGCTGACAATAGCGACGGACGGCATAGTCGTGATAGTCAGCCCGCAAAGCCCCGTAAACGCCCTGACTAAAGAACAGGTGCGCGATATATTCACGGGCGCTGTGACGGATTGGTC
>JAISFB010000099.1 GCA_031263805.1 Oscillospiraceae bacterium | reverse complement strand
TTTTCCCAGCCGTGCAGGATATCGACGACGCCGGGCTTTATAGTCTCGCTCGTTTCAAGCTTTACTACGATGCCGGTTGTGTTCACGGGCGCCGTGACGCGGACCGCGTCGCCCGGATTAAGGCCGCGTTCGCGCGCGTCGCGCGGGTTTATACGTATCACGGGCTCCGGCATATGGCGGCGCAGCCACGGGAGCTCGCGGTGCTTGGCGTTTGAGTAATACGGCACGCGCGAGCCGCAGTTCATTATGAGCGGGAAGCTTTTGGCGAGCTCCGGCGTGCTGACGGGGCTGTACACCGGCTCTCTGTACGCCGGGCGGGGGTCGAGCCCGTGCTCGCGCAAGAGCTCTGAAATGAATTCGACCTTGCCGCTCGGCGTGTCGAAGCCGGGTTTTCCGTCGCGCCGCAGGAGCCCCAGCTCCCACTTTTTATAGTTCACGCCGCCGCGGAGCGGGATTATCAGGCCCTCCGGCGAGGCCGCGCGCAGGTCTTCCAACGTAAACGTCTTTGAGCCGCCGAGCGTGCGCAGGACTTCCCGCAGGCATTCCTCTTCCGCGCGCTCGCCGCCGCCGTAAAATTCTTCGGTGAAGCCGAGGGCCGCGCCGATGTCGCAGCAAATTCTGTAGTCGGAGCGCGCCTCGCCGCGGGGGGTGATGACGGGCTCACGCAGAAATATCTTGCGGCCGCTGAACGTCAGGGGCGCCGCGCGCTCATAGCTCATTGCGGCGGGCAGCAGCATATCGACGTAGTCGTGCGTCCACGGGTTTTCGCGGAAATCGGCGGCGGCGACGAAGTCCATGTCGCGGAACGCCTCTTGGTATTCGTGCGACTGAGCCCACATCATCGCGTTGCCGCCGAGCATGAGGCAGGCGCGGATCGCGCCGGTTTTGACGTATTCGGGCAGGGCGTTTATCTGAATATTGCCGTCGATATCCGTGGCGTCCCACAGGGGGAAGTACGGCGTGTCGACGCGTTTGCCGCGTATCGCGGGGTATTTGTCGAGCTTCGCGAACGAAAACGTCGCGCCGGAGAGATCGATGTCGAGCGGGTCGTTCGCTATGAGATGGCCGCCCTCGACGTCGAGGCTGCCGGTGAGCGGGATGAGCAGCATCATCGCGCGGTAATTGTCCACGCCGTTTGTGTGGTGCGGCTGCGCTGACGAGCTTTTTACGGTTATCGGCTTAGCGCGCTCCGTGAGCAGGCGGGCGGCGCGCTCGAGAGTTTTTTCAGGAACGCCGCAGATTTGGGCGGTTTTTCGCAGCGTGTATTCGGAGGCGAGAGAGGCGTATTCGTCAAAGCCGTGCGCCCAGTTTTTGATGAAAGCCTTGTCGTAATTGCCGCTTTTGATTATTTGGTCGGCGAAGTACAGCGCGAGCGCGCCGTCCGTCCCCGGGCGAAGCTGGATATGCACGTCGGCGAAGTTCTCGACGGTATTCGTGACGCGCGGGTCCACTACTATATATTTAACCGAGCCGAATTCGCGCGTTGACGTCATACGGTCAACGCTCCAGCCGGCGCTTGCGGCGGGGTTGTTGCCCCAGATTATGCAGACTGACGTATCGTTGATGTCCGGGGGCGAGCCCATCGCGAGCGAGTGGGCGGCGCGGCTGTTAACGCCGTAGATGAGCTTGATCGCTATCGTTGTCGCGGTCGAGCACGTGGAGCTTTCCGTGCCGAAATTCGGAGAGCCGAATGTGTACGCGAGGCGCTGCATTATCGCGCGCGGCTCCTTCGGGTCGCCGGTCATAAACAGGACTTTTTCCGCGCCGTATTTTTCTTTTACGCCGTTGAGCTTTTCGGCTATTTCGGAAAGCGCCTCGTCCCAGGTTATCCGCTTCCATTGGGCGCGCTCGCCCTTCGGGTTCACGCGGCGCATCGGGTATAACACGCGGTCGGGCGCGTAAATGTCCCAGACTGAGGCGGCGCCCATCGGGCAGAGCGTTTCGCTGCCGTATTCCTCGCGGCGCTCGAGACGCAGTATTTTGCCGTCCTTGACGAGAGCCTTGACGCCGCAGCGCGGCACGTGGTTGCACATCACACAGTGAGAGTATTTGTATTCGCCGCCGGGAACGTCCTCGGGCGGGGTCGGGTTGTTGCGGCGGATGAAGTCGCGGGAGCGGAGCAGACCGTCGCGCAGCGCTCTGTAATCGGGGTCGGACGGGGTTTTGGGCTTTCCGGCGGAGGCGAGTGTTGTGGGTACAAGAGTCTTGCCGTCCGGGGCGTAGCTTTTGGGCAAAAGCGCCGGGTCCATACCCTCGGGGACGACGTAGTACATACTTGTGCCCTCGATTTTGACGGCGCCGTAGAGCTTTATGTAGTAGTTTATCTCGCTTTCGGGGTCCGTGAGGTCGCCGAAGACGCGGCAGCGGGCGGGGCAGAGGGCAACGCATATCGGCTCTTCGCCGCGCGCGAGCCTGCCTTGGCAAAGCGTGCATTTTTCGGCCTTGAATTTGCCGGCGGAAATTTCGGTGAGAAAACGCTGACCGTAAGGGCACGCCGAGACGCATGCGCCGCAGCCGACGCATTTATCGTCGTTTGTCAGGACGGGGCCTTCGTTCGATTTCGTAGTCGCGCCGGTGGGGCAGACGTTGTGGCAGGGCGGGTTTTCGCAGTGATTGCACATCGTTGAGATGTAGCGGAGGCGTGAGGATGCGCCCTCGCCCCACTCCGCGGTGACGCCCTGGTTGTAGTCCACATCGGGGCCGGTGCCGAAATATTGCTTGCACGCCGCGACGCAGCCGTAGCAGCCCGTGCAGCGGTTGAGGTCGATGAGCATTCCGAATTGAGCCATGCGCGTTCCCTCCAAATATATAAAACATATATGATTGATATATTTGAAATGATAACACAGGCGCAAACCGCTGTCAAGAGGATTTTTTCGCGGGCTGTTAAGCGTCCTCCGCGTCAAAGCGCGCACGCAGCTTTTCAAGCGCGCGTTTTTCGATGCGCGAAACGTATGAGCGCGAGATGCCGCGTTCGGAGGCCACCTCGCGCTGTGTGCGGGGCGCGCGGCCGCCTAATCCGTAGCGGCAGGCTATTATCTCGGCCTCGCGCGGGGATAAGGCCTCGACGATATAGCGCGATAAGCGCTCGCGCGTTTCCGCGGAGGAGATGCGTTCAAGCATATCGTCCTCGACGCTGATCAGGTCGATAAGCGTCAGGGGATTGCCGTCGCGGTCGGTATCCACCGGGTCGGAGAGATACAACTCGGCGCCGAGTCTGCGGCGTCCGCGGAAATACATAAGTATCTCGTTTTCTATGCAGCGGGAGGCGTAGGTGGACAGCCGTACTTTTTTCTCCGGCTTATATGTGGATATCCCCTTGATAAGCCCGACCGTGCCGATAGAGATCAGGTCCTCCCTGTCGTTCTCCTGCGCGTAATATTTCTTCATAATGTGCGCGACGAGGCGGAGATTGCGCTCTATCAGCACGCGCCGGGCCTCTAAGTCGCCTGCGGCCATTTTCTCGACGTATTCGTTTTCCTCGGAGGAGGACAGCGGTTTTTGAAAGCTCCCGCCGGTCTCCGACAGGCGCAGCATAAGCCAGGGAGAGGCGAGAAGAAGAGATAAAAGCGCGGAAAGCATAAAAAAGCACCACCGTTCACTGTTGTAACGACAGTTTATTCAGCGGAGCTT
Source organism: Oscillospiraceae bacterium (assembly GCA_031263805.1). Taxonomy (GTDB): domain Bacteria; phylum Bacillota; class Clostridia; order Oscillospirales; family Oscillospiraceae; genus JAIRRO01. The sequence continues at coordinate 497 of JAISFB010000099.1, read as the reverse complement.
TGTCCGTATAACAGAAAAGTCGGGGCAAGAACGCGGCGCCGCACCGTTTTTTTGGCGCGTCTTGACAATTAGCGCACAACGATGTAATATGATGTAATATTATGGCTTACGGACCAAGCCGGAGTGAGATGAAAAATGTACACAGACAAATCGTTGGATAAATACGGCGTCCTCAAGAGGTATTTCGGCCATTCGGCCTTCCGCGACGGGCAGGCGGAGCTTATCGACGCCGTGCTCGGCGGGCGCGACGCTATCGGCGTTATGCCGACGGGCGGGGGCAAAAGCATCTGTTATCAACTACCGGCGCTTATGCTTGACGGAACGGCGCTCGTCATTTCCCCGCTCATCTCGCTGATGAAGGATCAGGTGACGGCGCTTCAAAACGCCGGCGTGAGCGCCGCGTTCATCAACAGCTCGCTGAGCTCTGACGAGCTGCGGGCGGTTTACGTAAATATGCGCGCCGGGGAATATAAGATCGTATACTTAGCGCCGGAGCG
>JAISFB010000050.1 GCA_031263805.1 Oscillospiraceae bacterium | reverse complement strand
CCCAGATCCCTGACGTACAGATAGTCGTCGGACAACTGGTCGATATAGCTCTCGCCCAATATTATTGGCTCTATCACTTTCCGCACGCGCTCTTCTTTCAGCCGCTCAAGCAGGCTGTCAATGTGCGTGTCCCGGCGCAGGATAATAGTCTGTATCGCCTTTTCCGCCATTTCGGACGTCACCGGGCGCGTGTAGTCGCCGCCCAGCTGTTTTTCAATCACCTCGCGGGCAATGGCGTTGACGAGCCACGGCTGCCCCTGTGTCTGCTCATAGACCAGTTCTATTGCGCCCTCCTCGAAAATTTGTCCTGTCTCGTCCGTATGCTGCTTGTACAGCGCACGTATCTCGTCTGTTGTGAAATTCTTCAGCGTAAGCGATTCCGTTACGATGTTGAACGGGCTCGCTGAACCGAGCGTCTCGCTATCCGGGCGCACGCGCGCCTTGAAATCGCGTATATTGCGCATTCCAACGAGCGCTATTGAGTGCACGAAAGGATAGCTGCTGCGGCTGTTGTAGCCATCACGCAATTGCCGCAAAAACGATATCAGGGTTCCCTCGCTCAGGCAGTCCGCTTCGTCGAAGAGGATTATCAACGGTTTGTCAAGCAGCTTGCAGAACAGCACGAGCTCCGTGTTCAGCACGTTCATATAATCCGTGTAATCGGCGTCCGCCGCAAACTGGCCTTTATTGGGAATATCAGACAGGCTGAGCGTTTGCTTTATCTTTTTTATTATGCCCGGCATCGCCTTTTCCGGATCGTCAACGCCCTGCGCCATTTCGAGCGAGCAATACAGCGTGTAATATTTGCCCGAGGCGTTTAACCGGCGCTCCAAGTCTTTCAAATACGTCGTTTTCCCGCTCTGGCGCGCGGCGTGTATTACAAAATACTGCTCCATATCAATGAGCCGCTCCACGCCGCGCAGACGCGACGCCGCTTCTATCATATAATGCTTCTCCTTGTTGCAGGGCCCCGCTATGTTAAAATATCTCATCATTCGCACCTCCGCGCTTGCTTTTTGCCTGTTTTTACAACTATACCACTATAACACATCTATGTGCGACAAGCAAGACGAAATGCCGGAGAATTGCGTACCGCGCTGAAAATTATCACATGATAATAACAATGCCGTCGCGCCTGCGGCGCGTTCCCCGTGCGCGCACGCACGTTATATCTCTCAAGCGTCCGCGCGCAAGCGCGCGGACGCTTGACAAATCCGATGCGGCGTGGTACAGTAGCTTCAATAGTATCAATAAAATTTATGCCGCAAAATTTATGCCGCCGGGCACGGCGGCGGAACGGAGTTTTTTATGAGCTGGAAGCTAAAACCGATCACGCCTCGCGTGGCGAGGCAGCGCGAAGCGTACCGCGACACGACGCCGGAGATTTGCCTCGCGCGCTATAAGATACTCACAGAGTTCTATATGGGCCACCCGGAGCTGGGCGGCATCCTGCGCCGGGCGAAGGCGATGCGCGCGATTTTCGAGAACATCCCCGTCCGCATCGGCGACGACGAGGTCATCGTCGGCGCGCAGTCCGCAAAATACCGCGCCGGGGCGCTGTATCCCGAAAACTGCGTCACGTTTATCAGAAGCGAGGTCGGCGGCGGCACGATCAGAACGCGCAGTATCGACCCGTACCAGATCTCAGACGAGGACATGCGGTACGTCAACGAAACAATAGGCTACTGGGAGAAAAGCGAGAGCGCCTACGCAAAAACCCTGGCGTACTACCCCGAGCAATACGCGCCGCACGATTTTAACGGCGTCACAATGGTCGGACGCATGGGCATCAGCGACACGCCCGTCGGGCACTTTGTCACGGGCTACGACAAGGCGGTGCGCGTCGGGTTCAAAGCTATCAAAGAGGACGCCGACCGCCGGCAGGCCGAAATACTCGAAAGCGGTATGCCCGGCGACACGCTGAACCAATACAATTTCTACCGCGCCGTGTCGATAGTCAGCGAGGGGATGATCGCGCTGACAAAGCGCTACGCGCGCCTCGCCGAGGAAAAACTCGCCTCGGAACGCGACCCGGAGCGCCGTAAGGAACTCGCGCTGATGGCCGAAACGCTTAACTGGACGATGGAAAACCCCGCGCGCAGCTTCATAGAGGCGCTGCAATGCCTGTATATGTATCAAACGTGCCTGTGCTTAGAAGCAAATATGCACGGCATCACATTTGGCCGCGTCGATCAGTATTTGGGCGACTACTTAGAGCGCGACCTCGCGAGCGGCGCGATTACAGAGGAATACGCGCAGGAGCTCTTAGACTTGTTCTATCTGAAGGTCGCCGAGATGAATAAGCCGTGGAGCGAGGGGGCGACGCAGTCCGCGCCCGGCTACACCTCCGGGCAGATAATGTGTATGGGCGGCGTTGATAAGGACGGGAACGACGCGTCAAACAAGGTGACGTATATGATGCTCCAGTCGATGGCGCGGCTCGTCCTGCACGACCCGCCGCAGTCCCTGCGCGTCCATAAAAACACGCCGCCGGAGCTGTGGGAGGCCGCCATCGAAACGACAAAGATATGCGGCGGAGTCCCGACGTTTGAAAACGACGACATCATCATCTCAGCGCTGATGAAGCGCGGCTTTACGCTGGAAGACGCGCGAAATTATTCGCCGATAGGCTGCGTCGAGCCGGGCGGGAACGGCAACGACTGGCCCGCCTGCGGCGGCACCGGAAGTATGTCGTATATCAATATGCCAAAGGCCGTTTTGCTCGCCGTCAACAACGGCGTCATAGATAATTCCAAGGCCGTCGGCCCCGCCACGGGATATCTGTACGAGATGGAGAGCTTTGAGCAGGTACGCGAGGCGTATCACAGGCAGATGGAGTTCTTCGTCCGCTGGCACGTCATCATAATGAACAACGCGGAATATACGACGCGCGAGCTGCTGCCGCTCCCCGTCGTCTCATCGACGATGGGCGGGTGTATGGAAAAAGGCATGGACGTCATGCACGGCGGCGCGAAGTACAACGGTACGGGCATCCCCGGCATCGGCATAGGCAACGTCACGGATTCGCTGTTCATGATAAAGCATTTGTGCTTCGACACGAAGAAATGCACGACGCGCGAGCTGTACGACGCGCTTAAAAACAACTGGGCGGGCTACGAAGACCTCCAGCAGTATATAAAGAACTCCTGCCCGCATTACGGGAACGCGGTTCCGGAGGTGGACGAGATAGCCGCGTGGGCGGCGGAGGACTTCGCCAAAATCGTCACGGCGCATTCCGGGCCGAGGGGCGGCTATACCGCCGCGATGTTCCCCGTCACGGCGCACGTAATGTTCGGCGCGATGACGGGCGCGACGCCGGACGGGCGCAGCGCGGGCGTCCCGCTGGCGGACGGCATATCGCCCGTGCAGCAGATGGACACGAACGGCCCGACGGCCGTTGTACGGTCCGTAGCGTCCATTGAACAGACCGCTTTCGCCAACGGCACGCTGTTCAACATGAAATTCAGCCCCTCGGCGCTCAACGGGCAGGACGGCGCGCAAAAGCTCAGCCGCCTGATCCAGACATATTTCGATTTGGGCGGTATGGAGATACAGATCAACGTACTGTCCACGGAAACGCTCCGCGCGGCGCAGAAAAACCCCGGCGAATACAAGAACCTTGTCGTGCGCGTGGCGGGCTTCTCGGCTTATTTCGTCGAAATGCACTTAGACGCGCAGGAGGACCTGATCAACCGTACCGTGTTAGACGTGTAGGGGGCGACGGCGATCGCCCCGCCAAATCATAAATGGGGAGAATAATATGTACCGATACAGACCGATCAGCGAAAGAATACAGCTGATGCACGACCTGATCCGCGACCGCGTGATACAGTCGGACGCGGAGACCGCCGTTATCATAACGGAAAGCTGGCGGGAAAACGAGGGCTTGCTGCCGTACCTGAAACGCCCCAAGGCGCTCAAAGCCGTCTGCGAACGGATGACCGTCCGCGTGGAGGACTTTGAGATGATCGTCGGCAACACGAGCAAAAATTTCTGCGGAACGGGCTCGTCGCCGGACTGGGGCGGCGCCGGAATAATGCCGTGGATAATTGACAGCGGCGCCTGGACGCTGCGCGACGACGGCTTGTACCATAACCCCGACGACGAGGCGATGCGAATGAGCATCGCGCCCGAGGACGTCGAGGCGTTCAGAGAAATCGCGCCCTTCTGGCAGGGCAAGACCTATAACGACGTAGCGGCGGCGTGGCAGCCCCCCGGCTACGAGGAGCTGGCGCGAATGAACGTATCCGCCACAAAAGTGGGCGCGCCGCTGCTTATGATGCCCAGCGGACACCTCACGCCCGGCTTCAAGAAGATTATCGAACGCGGCTACGGCGAAATCCGTAAACAGGCGCAGGATTGGTTAGACGCGCACGTCAACGATCTTATGGGCGACGACGCGCAAAAGGTCCTGTTCTACACAGCAATCGTAATGTCCTGCGACGCCGCGTCAACGCTCCTGAAACGCTACGGCGCGAAATGCCTCGAAAAGGCCGCCGTATGCGCCGACGCCAAGCGAAAAGCCGAATTAGAGTCAATGGCGGACAGCCTGACGTGGATAAGCGAAAATCCCTGCCGCAGCTTCCGCGAGGCGTGCCAGGCGGCGATCACGTACCAGTATCTGCTGCGGCTGGCGTTCATCGGCGACATCGGCTCTTTCGGGCGCGTGGACCAATACACGTGGCCGTACCTGAAACAAGACCTTGAAGCGGGCAGGCTCACAATGGACGAAGCGCAGGAGATAATGGACTGCTTCTATCTGAAAATAAACTCGATGTACGGCGGCGGCGCGGGCGGCGGCGACCTCGTCAAGATAATCGGCATCGGCAACACGTATCTGCACAATACTATCGGCGGCATCGACCCGAAAACGGGCGAGGACGCGTCGAACCCCGTCACGTTTATGGTGCTCGAGAGCGTCGCGCGGCTCAGCCTGCACGACCCGACGATCTCGCTGCGCATAAATAAGAACACGCCGCCCGAGCTGTGGGCGCTGGCGCTCGAAACCTCAACAAAAGTCGGCGGCCTGCCGCTGTTCCAAAACGACGACGTGATAATCCCCGGCATTATGTCGGAGCTCGGCTTCAGCCTTGAGGACGCGCGCGACTACGCGATAATCGGCTGCCAGGAGATAACGGGCTCCGGCAACGACTATTCCGCCGCGAACGGCGTCGCGCCGCCGCACGCGTCCATACACTATTCGGCGCTGCTGTGCACCGCGCTCAACGACGGCAAGAACCCGTTCAACGGCGAGCAGAGCTCGATACACACGGGCTATCTCTATGAGATGAAGTCGTTTGACGAGGTCCGCGAGGCGTGGCGCAGCCTGGCGCGGTACTATCTGAAAGCGCAGGTCAGCCTGAACAATTATTTAGAGAATCTTGTGCAATATCACACGCCGCAGGCGATTTTATCGCTGTCGCTGGACGGATGTATGGAGCGCGGCCTCGACTGCACGGCGGGCGGCGCGAAATACAATTCCTACGGCGGCACCGCCACGGGACTTGCGACCGTTGCGGATTCGCTCACGGCGATCAAGTATATGGTCTTCGACAAGAAGCTGTGCTCGGCGCGCGAGCTGTACGACGCGATCATGGCCGACTGGCAAGGCTTTGAGCCTCTGCGCCAGCGCGTTATAAACGAGGTCCCGCATTTCGGGAACGCCGACCCGTACGCCGATGAACAGATGACGTGGGTCATCAACACGTATTACAACGCCTGCCGCGAGTGCTATTCCTCGCGGACCAAGATATTCAAGGCGGGGCTGTACGGCGCGGCGGATCACGTGGGACAGGGCTATACGACGTGGGCGACGCCGGACGGACGGCTCGCCGGAACGCCGATAGCTGACGCGGCGTCCCCCGTGCAAAACCGCGACACAAACGGGCCGACGGCTGTGTTCACATCCTCGCTGTGCTACGACCACACCAAGTTTATGGACGGCGTATGCCTGAATATCCGCCTGCACCCGACGACGCTCAGCAACGACGGCGGCATAACGAAGCTGCGCGATATGGTCAGGTCATATATGGACAACGGCGGCGCGGAGACGCAGTTCAACGTCGTCTCAACGGAAAAGCTGCGCGCGGCGCAGCAGAGCCCGGACGAGTACCGCAATCTCGTTGTCCGCATAGCCGGTTACTCGGCGTACTTCGTAGAGCTGACGCCGGATTGCCAGAACGACCTCATATCGCGGCACGAAAATGTGATATAGGCGCTTGGATTTATAATCGCGCGCGTCCGCAGCGGCGGCGGACGCGCGCATAAGCCCCGGGAGCCGCGTTTCGAGGTGTAGCGAAGCTTGGTATCGCACTTGCTTTGGGAGCAAGGGATCGCAGGTTCAAATCCTGTCACCTCGACCAATATATCCCCGCAGAAGTGGTTGCACTGCAAGACTTTTGCGGGGATTTTTCTTTACCAGCCTGGCGTTTGGTCATTGTTTGGTCATTATTAAGCGATTGTGCGTTCCAACGCGTTTGCCACTGCGGCACTGGCGAGGGCTTGTGCCGTAGCGAACTCGTGCGCGTAAATATCCAGCGTCGTGGAAGCGGAGGAATGACCGAGACTTGCCTGCACGGTTTTCACATCGAGCCCCGCACTGATGAGAAGTGAAGCGTTGAAGTGACGCAGGGAGTGCAGAGATACTACCGGTAGACCGTACGCGCGGCATAATCGCTTGAAATACCGTTCCGGCGCGTTTGAGTACATAGCGTTTCCGCACCAGTTTGTAAACACGCGGCCACTATCCGTCCACTTATCGCCCAAGCTCGCCGCATAATTGAGCTGCCATTCGCGCAGTCGCGTAAGCTGAGCCATTACACAATCGGAGAGCTTCAATGTACGGAGGCTGTTTTTTGTCTTGGGCGTATCCGTGAAAGCGCCGCGCTCCTTCGTGTAGTAAGCCGCTCGTTTCACTGACAGAAGTCCGAGCGTGATGTTGATGTCGCGCCACTCAAGACCAAGCAGCTCGCCCCGACGCAACCCCGTGTAAATCGCGAGCGATATGAACAACGCGAGAGGCGTGCGTTCGCCGGTTTCTGCCGAGAGCAAACCGAGCAGCTTTTGAGCGTCGGTGAGCGACAGCATTTCTCGTTCGTGTTTCTCGTTTCGAGGAAGTGTTGCGCCCGCGCATGGGTTTTTCGGAACAAGCTGCATTTTTACGGCATACTCAAACACGCTTGAAATGAGAGAAACATAGTTTTTTATCGTTTTTGCCGAAAGTGCTGTGCCTGCTTGATCCTCACGCTCTGAAGCGGC
>JAISFB010000042.1 GCA_031263805.1 Oscillospiraceae bacterium | reverse complement strand
GACGAAATTTTAGAGCTGCTGCTCGACCTCGACGCCACGGATTTTCAGCTCGATTCCCCGATGATCTTCTGCTCCGCGCGGCGCGGCTGCGCGTCGTATTCCCCGGACGTCGCCGGCGAGGACCTTTCGCCGCTGTTTAAGACTATAATAGAATACATCCCGGAGCCCGAGCGGGACGAGAGCGCCCCGCTGCAAATGCTCGTGTCCTCCATCGACTACAACGACTATGTCGGGCGCATAGCGATAGGCCGTATCGAGCGCGGCGTTCTGACGAAAAATCAGGAGATAGCGGTCTGCGATTTCCACGGCGAGCGCCCCGTGCGCCGCGCCAAGGCCGTCAATCTGTTTGAGTTCGACGGGCTCGCGCGGGCGAGCGTGACGGACGCCGCGGCGGGCGATATAATCGCGCTGTCCGGCATCGGCGACGTCACGATAGGCGACACGGTTTGCGCCCCGGACGCCATTGAACCGCTGCCGTTTGTGCAGATATCGGCGCCGACTATGGAGATGACGTTTTCCGTAAACGATTCCCCGTTCGCCGGGCGCGAAGGCAAATATGTCACGACGCGCAATATACGCGACCGCCTCACGCGAGAGACACTGAAGGACGTGTCCCTGCGCGTAACGGAGGTCCCGGACTCCGACGATTTTAACGTCGCCGGGCGCGGCGAAATGCACCTGTCGATCCTCATAGAGACTATGCGGCGCGAGGGCTATGAATTTCAGGTCTCCCCGCCGCGCGTTTTGACGGCTGAGATAGACGGCAAGCTCTGCGAGCCCATAGAGCGCGTCGTCCTCGACGTGCCGGATACCTCCGTCGGCGCCGTTATCGAAAAGCTCGGCTCTCGGCGCGGCGATATTTTGGAGATGACGCCGTCGGGGGGACGCGTGAAGCTCGAATTCCTCGTGCCGTCGCGCGGACTGTTCGGCTACAGGAACGAATTTTTGACCGATACGCGCGGCGAGGGCATAATGTCCTCGGTCTTCGAGCGCTATGAGCCGTGGAAGGGCGGTATATCGCGGCGCAGCGGCGGCTCTCTCGTCTCGTATGAGACGGGCGAGGCCGTGACCTACGGGCTTTTTTCCGCGCAGGACAGGGGCCAGCTCTTTATCCTGCCCGGCGCCGCGGTCTACGCGGGTATGATCGTCGGCGCGTCGCCCAAGGCGGAGGACATCACAGTAAACGTCTGCAAGCGCAAGCAGCTTACAAATATCCGCGCCGCCGGCTCGGAGGACGCCCTGCGCCTTGTCCCCGCGAAGCTGATGAGCTTAGAGCAATGCCTTGAATTTCTCGCCGACGACGAGCTGCTTGAGGTAACGCCGAAAAATCTGCGTTTGCGCAAAAGCGAGCTCGACCACTCGCGGCGTCTGCGCAGCGCCGCCCGTAAACGGGCGGATGCTTGATTATGAAATGAGGTCAAAAACATGCCGGGTACAATACTCATAGTGGACGATGAAAAAAGCATAGTTGACATTCTGAAATTCAACCTCGACCGCGAGGGCTACGCCACGCTTGAGGCATACGACGGCGAGGAAGCCTTGCAACAGCACGGCGAAACACGCCCGGATTTAATTCTCTTGGACGTTATGCTGCCGCATATCGACGGCTTTGAGGTCTGCCGCCGCATCCGCGAGACCGACAACCTGACGCCGATAATCATGCTTACGGCGCGCGAGGAGGAGACTGACAAGATATTCGGCCTGGACATCGGCGCCGACGATTACGTCACAAAGCCGTTCAAGGTGCGCGAGCTCATCGCGCGCGTGAGGGCGAATATACGCCGCACGGCCTCCCGGGATATTGCCTCGGAATCCGCGCCCGGGGCCGAGCCCGGCGCGCGGACGCAAATCGGAGAAAACCTTGTGATAGACGACGAGCGCCTTGACGCGTTCATCGGAGACCGCGCCGCCGTGCTCACCCCGCGCGAGTTCGAGCTCTTGAAATTCCTCTCCGCGTCGCCGGGACGGGTGTTCTCGCGCGAGGCGCTGATGCGCGACGTGTGGCAGTACGAATATTACGGCGATCTGCGCACCGTGGACGTCACCGTCCGCCGTTTGCGCGAGAAAATCGAGGACTCAAGCGCCGACCCGAAATATATCCTCACAAGGCGCGGCGCGGGCTATTATTTCGCCGCCCAAACGGACGACTCCGAGCCCGCGGCCCGTGTTGATGACGTTGATGATGCTGATGATATTGCTGAAGTCGGCGAAGCCGGATATACCGGAGGATAAAATTAAAAAATGCTGAAAAGCCTGCGCGGGAAGCTTGTTTTCATAATGCTTATGCTTATCGTGATGCTGATGAGCGTTATCGTCGTGTTTTTAACGCGCGGCGTGCGGGACTTTTACCTCGACGAATTTTACGTGCGTATGACCTCCGCGTTCACGGACGAGGATATGATCTCGGCCCTGCGCGCCGCGGCCGACGAGCCGGACGCGGCGGCGCAGCTTGAGGAAATAATGACCGCCTACGCCGGCAAGCTCGGCATCGACAACTGGACGCGCAAATTCTACATTCTCGACGGCGAAACGGGCGAGGCCGTCGCCGGCGCGGAGCTGCCGCGCGGAGAAGTATTTGAGATGACCCCGAATATCTTAGCGGCGCTGACGGGAAGGAACGCGTACGCGGGCGGCCCCGGCGGCGAATATATGGACGCCGCCGCGCCGATAGACGGCGAATACGGCCGCTTCGTCGTGTACATACGCGACAACCGCGAGACGTCGCAGAATCTCTCCGCGTCGCTGTTCAAGCTGATACTTGAATCTCTGCTGTTCGGGCTTATAGCCTCCGTCGCGATAAGCCTTTTGCTCTCTCAGACGCTGTTGTCGCCGATACGCGGTATGACGAAGGCCGCCGAGGCGATGGGGGAGGGCGATTTCACGCGGAAGATACCAGTGGAGTCGGAGGACGAGATAGGCACGCTGTCCACGACGTTCAACACGATGGCGTCCCAGCTTGAAACGACGCTGGACGAGCTGAAAAACGCCGAAAAGCTGCGCCGTGACTTCGTGGCGAACGTCTCTCACGAGCTGCGCACGCCGCTGACAAGCGTGCGTTCTTACGCCGAAACGATGCACGACGCGCCGGAGCTCCCTCCGGAGACCCGCGAGGAATTCCTGCACGTAATTTTGAACGAAAGCGACCGTATGACGAAAATCGTCTCCGATCTGCTGGACTTATCGCGCCTCGATTCCGGCGGCGGGCTGAAAATGGAGCGCTTTTCCCTCGAACGCTCCATGCGCGACGTGTACGCCGCGATAGCCATAGCCTCCGAGCGGCGCGGGCAGAGCGTCGAGCTCGATCTACAGCTCGGTATGCCGGACATATTGGGAGACCGGGCGCGCATCGAACAGGTCTTGATGAATATTATGACGAACGCCGTCAAATACACGCCCGAGGGCGGCTCTATAAAAATCGCCTGCAGAGCGGAGCGGACGGCTACTCAATGGGTGAAAATCAGCGACACGGGCGTCGGCATCCCCGCCGACGATCTGCCGCGCGTGTTCGACCGCTTTTACAGGGTGGACAAGGCCCGCTCGCGCGAGTCCGGCGGGACGGGGCTCGG
>JAISFB010000041.1 GCA_031263805.1 Oscillospiraceae bacterium | reverse complement strand
AAACGCTGTTGACAGCGGCGGACGCGCGTGATAGACTCTCGGCGTACCGGCGATTTATGTCGCCGGCGCGCAAAGGGGATGCTGTAAAATGACATTATATGAGGAACTACAAGCGCGCGGGCTCGTCGCGCAGACGACGGGAGAGGCGGAGGTAGCCGAGCTCATCGACAGTGGCCGCGCCACGTTCTACGTCGGCTTCGACCCGACGGCGGACAGCCTGCACGTGGGGCACGCCATGCCGCTTTCCGTTATGCGCCGCCTGCAAGAGGCGGGGAACAGACCGATAGCGCTCGTGGGCGGCGGCACGGGAATGATAGGCGACCCGTCGGGGCGAACGGATATGCGGCGCGTTATGACCGTTGAGACTATCGACGAATACTGCGAGCGGTTCAAGGTTCAAATGTCGCGCTTTTTAGACTTCTCGGAGGGGCGCGCGCTGATGGCGAACAACGCCGACTGGCTGCGCGTGCTCAACTACGTCGAGTTTTTGCGGGACGTCGGCGCGCACTTCTCCGTCAACCGTATGCTCACGGCCGAGTGCTATAAGCAGCGCCTGGAGAAGGGGCTGTCCTTTCTCGAATTCAACTACATGATAATGCAGGCGTACGACTTTTACGAGCTGTTTTTGCGCTACGGCTGCTCCATGCAGCTAGGCGGGGACGACCAGTGGTCTAATATGCTCGCCGGGACGGAGCTTATCCGCCGCAAATTAGCACGGGACGCGCACGTGCTCACCATAACGCTGCTGCCCTCGGCTACGGGCGAGAAGATGGGCAAGACCTCCGGCGGCGCCGTGTGGCTCGACGCGAACAAAACCAGCCCCTTCGAGCTGTTCCAGTACTACCGCAACGTAGACGACGGCGTCGTGATAAAATACCTTAAAATGCTGACTGACCTGCCTCTCGAACAGATAGCGGAGATGGAGACCTGGCGCGATAAGCGCCTCAACGATGCGAAAGAGATCCTGGCGCACGAGATAACGGCGCTTATCCACGGGGCGGACGCCGCCGGACAGGCGCAAGACACGGCGAGAACGCTGTTTAAGTCCGGCGGCGCGGCGGATATGCCGGAGAGCGTGCTTACGCCGTCGGACTTTACGGACGGGACTGTGGACATTCTCGCGATTTTGCAAAAATCGGGGCTCGTCACATCGCGCAGCGAGGCGCGCCGCGCCGTCGAGCAGGGCGGCGTGGAAGCCGACGGCGTAAAAATAACGGATATAAGTAAAAAATACACGGTCGAGGAGCTTTCCGAAGATGGGATCATCGTCCGGCGCGGAAAAAAGAGCTACAGGCGCGTCAGGGCCTGATTTCCGTTTAGGAACCGGCGGCGGCGGTACGGGCTTCAAGCGCGGCGGGAACGATCGGCTGGAGCGTATATGACAGCACGGTCGTGCTCCGCCCGTTCTCACGGCGAAACGCGGCGGCGACGCGGCGCATCACCATATTTCCCGTCTCAAACGACGTGGCGGGGAGCATAACGAGATATTGATTCACGCTGTAGCGGGTGAACAGATCACCGTGCCGCAGTGTCTGCATCACGGTTTCGCGAAGCCTGTCCATAGACTTGGCGAGCGTGCTCGGCTTCGGCTTTTTTCCCCGCGCGTCGGATAGCGTTAGCAGACATATATATACGACCTGTCCGCTTCGCGCGGCGGAGCGCGCCTCTAATCTGTATATCGTCCGAAAAGGCTCGTATTCGCAGTAAAAGCAGCCGGAATCCGCGGAGTCCTCCCGGAGCCCGTCGATTATGACGCTCAGATTCGTCTCCGTTTTATTTGAGGATTTTACGACTTCTTTATACAGCTCGGTCAGCTCTCCGGAAAGGTTCACTCCGAATTTATTGAAAAAGAGCGCCGATACGTAATCGTAATGCTCTAACGCCTGCTGCTGGCGCCCGTCGGCGATAAGCGCGCGGATCAGGCAGGAATGAAAATGCTCTTCGTACGGGTCGACGTTGACGGCGCCGTGGCACAGCCGGACGACGTCTGAAGCGCGCCCGTGCTCTAAAAAATAGTCCGCGGCGCTGTTGACCGCCGTTATAAATTTTGAGCGGTAATAGCCGTCGAGCGGCACGACCCACGGGTCAAGCGCGTTTTTCGGCAAAAAACCGCCCTTGTACAGCGCGGCGGCCTCGGCGTAGAGCTGCGCGCGGCGCTCCTCGTCCTTCTTGGAGGCCTCCGCTTCCGAAAATATTTTTTCAAATTCGTGGGCGTCCACATAGCAGGGCACGCACGGTGTCCAGGCGTAAGCCCCGCGCCTGTACGAAATGCACGAGGCGACATTTCTGATCCCGAGCCCGAACAACGCGGAGCGCAGTCGGTGCAGGATGGTTTTCAACGTGTTCGCGGGATTTTCGATCTCGTCGTCCTGCCACAGCGCCTCTATGATCTCGCCCTGCGAAATTTCACGCCCCTGATGGGCTATCAGGTACGCCAACATCGCGCGAAGGCGCTTTGAGCGGTTTATGGCGTCCGACACGTCGGCGCCCCTATATTTTATCGAAAATCCTCCGAACATACGAATCTCTAACACGCGCGTTCTCCTCCCGTCGCTATAAAGCGTTACATAGTTTCATTTTAGCATAAAATTTATCAGAAGCAAGAGCCTTGCCCCATAAATAAAGATAAAATTTTTATTGCCCGCAAAAAGAGTGGTTTTTATTGCCGAATGTAACCTCTGTGAAACCTGTATCCGCTATACTATAACATCATATTATGTATATTGCAATAAAAAAAAGCGCGGACGCGTTCGGCGCTTTACACAAAGGAGGATAACAATGCCGTTGGCTCAGACAAAATTCGTACCGTATGAGATGAAAACAAGCGTTATCAAGATATATTCCTATCGGGACTGCAATCACACCGGAGTCATAATAAACCCGCATTTCAAGGAAGAGGTGCGTTTTAACAGCACGGTGCAGATGCTGAAGCTTATAGACGAGCTTCAGGACTCACTGAATTTCCCGCAGAAAAGTATGCTGACGCGGAGCTTCTCCGAGTATCCGGAGCCGCGCGAGCCGAAACCGGAGCCGCCGCGCGCGGGCGGGCCCGGGGACGAACAGCCGATCGCGAGCTTCAGCCTGAACATTCTTTTCAGGCAAAACGCGAGCTGGCAGGGCAGCATCGTTTGGATAGAAAAGGTGATGCAGTCGGAATTCCGCAGCGCGCTTGAAATGCTGTTCCTGATGGACGAGGTGCTTTCGGGCGCTTCCTGACAGGGCCCGCGTCTGTATTCATAACCGTGTATTCATAACCGGAGGGGGCGTTTTTGATTGCGGATGCGCCGCAAACCGAATCTGCTGCCGCGGCTGGCCCGCTGCTCGGAGCGTATGCTCTCCGCCGCCGAAGCGCCGCGCGGCGAATGGCTCAGCGCTTTTCCGGGCTTCGACGCCGTACACGCGGAGCTCGGCTGCGGCAAGGGGCTTTTTATACGGGCTTCCGCGAAGGCTTACCCGCGGACTCTTTTCGTCGGCATAGAGCGCGTCGCGGACGCTCTCGTCATCGCGGCGGAGCGCGTTACGGACTCAGAGCTCCGAAACGTCCGCTTGATGCTCGAAGAAGCGGCTTGTCTGCCGTCCGTATTCGCGCCGGGCGAGCTTTCGCGCCTTTACATAAATTTCTGCGACCCGTGGCCCGGCAAAAAGCGCGCCAAGCGCCGCCTGACGTCGGACAGCTTCCTCGCGCTGTATAAAACAGTCCTCGCGCCGGGCGGGGATATACGCTTCAAAACGGACAACACGGCGCTTTTCGATTTCTCGCTTGAGCGCTTTGAAGCTCTCGGCTTCGCGCTGTCGGACATAACGCGCGATCTGCACGGCGAAGACGGCTCTATCGGCGTTATTATGACGGATTACGAGACAAAATTTCATTCACAGGGGGTAAAAATATGCGCCTGTACGGCGACGCCGCCGCAGGAATAACGCTCGCCGCGGTGTCAGAGCTTTCCTTGGAGGCGACGTTTGAGTGCGGACAGTGCTTCCGCTGGAACCGTATCGAACCGCCCGCGCCGGACGGCGGCGTTGTTTATCAGGGCGTCGCGCTCGGCAGGGCTGCGCGCCTTACGCAGAGCGGCGACGTCATAACGATCGACGCGCCTGAGGCGGATATACCGCTGTGGCGGGAGTATTTCGACCTATCGCTCGACTACGCGGAAATACGCCGCGGGCTGTCCGCCGATGTACATATGCGCCGCGCCGCCGAGTTCGGCGCGGGAATACGGATACTGCGCCAGGACAAGTGGGAGGCTCTCGCGAGCTTCATAATCTCGCAGTGCAACAATATCCCGCGCATCAAAAAAATCGTCGAAACGCTCTGCGCGCTTTTCGGGGACGAGCTTGAGCCCGGAGCTTTCGCGTTTCCTTCGCCGGAGCGTATCGCGGGGCTCACGGAGGCGGAGCTCGCCCCGCTGCGCTCGGGCTATCGGGCGCCGTATATCATAGAAGCGGCGCGCGTCGTAGCTTCCGGGGAGCTTCCGTTAGACGCGCTCGCAGAGCTTTCGGCGCGGGAGGCGGTGGCGGAGCTGAAAAAGCTGCCCGGCGTCGGGGAAAAGGTCGCGTCCTGCGCCGCGCTTTTCGGACTGCATTTGCTGGACTGCTTTCCGGTGGACACGTGGATGAAAAAAGCGATCGCCGCGCACTACGGCGCGGAGCTTGACCCGGCGCGGTTTTCGCCTTACGCGGGAGTGGCTCAGCAGTATTTGTTTTATTATGAGAGAAGCGGAAGGAACTCCGACAATATGAACGGCAAGTTGTAAAATAAAGCGTCTCTAAATATCCATCGCCGCGAAAAAACCGCCGTGGACGGCGCCGTCCACTTTTCCGACCTTTTTGCAGTCTCCGGCGAGCGCGACGTACGGCGCCTTATCGCGGAGCGCAAAGTAGGCGTTATCGTTGGGTTTCATTCCGACGGCGTAAAATACGTTTGCGGCCTCGGCTGTTTTCGTCTCGCCGAGACGCTCGTACAATACGCCGGAGGCAGTTATTTCAAGCGCGCGGGCGTTTGTGAGCACCGTCACGCCGAGGCGCTCTATCTCGCGCGAAACGCCGAGCTTATAAATGGCCGAAGCCTCGCCGCAGTAAGTGTCCGAGAGCTCGATCACCGTCACCCGGCAGCCGAGCCCGGAAAGGTGCAGCGCCGCTTCGGCGCCGACAAGCCCGCCGCCTATTATGACAACGGCGGCGGCGGGTTTCGCGGACTCTGTATCAAAATACGCTTCCGCCGCGTGGCGCGCGCGCTCATAGCCGCGTATGAACGCCGGGACTATGGGTACGCTGCCGGTCGCGGCGATTATCGCGTCCGGGCTGATTTCTTCGATCAGCTCGTCCGTCGGGGCGGTGTTCAGAAGCGTTTTTACGTTCATTTTCCCGACTTGGCGTATCAAGTAATTCTTGAAGCGGCGCAGGTCGGTCTTATGCGCGTCGGCGTCGGAAAAGCGCAGCAGCCCGCCGAGCCCGGAGGATTTTTCGACAAGCGTGACCTCATGCCCGCGCTCGCTTGCCGTTATAGCCGCCTGAAGCCCCGCGGGCCCGCCGCCGACGACTAATACCCTGCGCCGACCCGTAAATCGCGCTCCATATGAACTGTCACTCCCCTCCCGCACGGCACCCCGCGCACTATGTGTACTGTCACTTCCCTCCAACACAGCACCCCGCGCGTAGCGCGTAATTTCAATCAAATCCGCTGATTTCCCGCACGCCGCACTTTCCGCAAACCCAAGCCTCGCTTCGCGGGAAATAAGCGGATTTACGCTGCATATAAAATGCCGGGTAGCGTTGTCGCTGTCCGTGCAGTTCAGGCAGCGCAGACACGGGCGTATATCGTCAGAGCGCCCCTCGGCGGCTTTCCGCGGAAGCGAGGGGTCGGCGATAAGCGCGCGGGACATCGACACGCCGTCGGCGCGCCCGGAGGCGATTATTTCCTCGGCCTGCGCGGGGTCCAATATCGAGCCCACCGTGAATATCGGCATTTTCACCTTGCCGGAGCGCTTTATTTCCTCCGCGAGCTCGACGTTCTGACCCCACGGGAGGTACGGAGTCGCGAAAATATGTTCAAAATCGTCCGAGGATATTTCCGCCATATCGGCGTATTCGTCCGCGCGGGACAAGAACTCCGCGACGTCGGCGGGCGTGTAGCCGCCCACGCGGCGCTCGGAGCCCGAAACGCGGAGCAAGACCGCGTGATTTTTCCCCAGCCGTTCGCGCACGGCTTTTATCACGCGCAGCGGGAAGCGCATACGGTTTTCCAAGCTGCCGCCGTATTCGTCGCGGCGCGTATTCATAAGCGGCGATAAGAACTGGGACAGCAGCCAGCCGTGCCCGCAGTGCAAAAGCACGGCGTCAAAGCCCGCGCGGGCGTAATATTCGGCGGCGTCGGCAAATTCGAGCGTGACGCGCGCCATATCGTCCTCCGTCATAGCCCGCGTGACGCCGCCTTGCTCGTTCGTTCCGCCGGACGGGCTGACGAGCTTTGATAAATCGCTGTTAAAGCGCGGCCTGGCGTTGAAGCCTCCGTGCGTCAGCTCGACCGATGCCGCGGCGCCGTGCTCGTGGATCGCCTGCGCTATTTCGGAAAAGACGGCGGCGTTTTCAAGCGTCGTTTCCATTCTCGGCGTGTGGCTGCCCCCGTCGGCGACGCTCGCCTCGCCGAGCGTGACGATCGCGGCGCCGCCGCGCGCCTTGTGCTCGAGATACCGGATATAGTAATCGTCGGGGCGCCCGCCGAGCGTCCTGAATATCATATTCGGAGCCGACATTATCCTGTTTTTCAAAAGTACGCCCCGGAGCCTCATCGGCTCGAACAGATGCGGGTATTTCTGCAAGTACATTTCACGCAAGCCTCCTATTTTTTTGTGCTGTTTTCACAAACCGGTATCATTGTAACTCAACTCACGGGAAAAGTAAAGAGCGGCGCGTTGCCGGCGGCTTTTTTGCCAAAAATTCCGCGCGTCCGTCATAGCGCACCGCCCGTCCTCATACAATTCCAATGCGAGAAATCGCTATCACGATCATAATTACAATAAGGAGTGGACGGTTTATATGGAAATATCAATGACCCGCGAGAAGCTGCGCTTCGCCGAACGCGTGCTGCGCGAGACGCGCGCGGCGGAGGAAACGGCGGAGGTCATAGTCCCCGACGCGCTGCCCGATATACTGCGGATCGTCGGCGCCGACGCGGAGCTGACGGTGCGCTCAAAGGACACAACGGACGGGCGCGTGCTCGTTTCCGGCGCGGCGGCAGTATCCGTCATATATATACCGGACGGCGGGGGCGGCGCGCGGCGCGTGAACGCTGAGCTGCCGTTTACGGTCTCGGCGGAAAACCCGCGCATCACGCCGGAATGCCGCGTGACGGCGCGAGTGGAGCCGCGCTCGGTCTCGGCCTCCGCGCTCAATCCGCGCAAGCTGTCGGTGCGCGCCGCGGTTTTCGCCGAGATAAGCTGTTATCTCGATACCCAGCTCGAAATTCCGGCGGGCGTCAGCCCGGGAAACGAGAATATTGCGGAGCTGCTTTACTGCGAGGACGAGGTGAATCTGCACGTCGATATACTCGAAAAGACGTTCACGGTCAACGACGAGTATCAAATACCGGCGTCGCAGCCGCCAGTCGGCGAGCTGCTGAAATCAAACGTCGCGCTTGCGCCGGGGGATGCGCGCGTCGTCGGGAGCAAGCTTATTTTCAAGGGCGCGGCATACGTTTCGCTGCTGTACGCGCCGCCTGACGGCTCTGACATCGTCCCGTGCGCGTTTGAGACGGAGTTTTCACAGATACTCGAGCTTGAAAACGCCGGCGCCGACAGCGAATTCGAGCTTATCCCGCTTCTCACCTCCGCGCGCATAGACGCCGGAAATACTCCGGGCGCCGAAACACGCCGCGTCGCCGCGGAAATACGCGTCGCCGCACAGTGCGTCGCGCGCTCAAAACGTACCATACGGTTTATCCGCGACGCGTATTGCTCGAAATACGCGCTCGAAATGTCCGTAACGCCGCTTTCGTTTGAAAACAGCCTCGGCTCCCGCGCCGTGAACGCGATACTCCGCGGCACGCTGCCGGCGCCTGACGCTTCGCGCGTCATATGCGTTTCGGCGCGGCCGGGCGCGCCGGCCTCCGCGCGGGAAAACGACGCGCTTTCTCTCGCCTGCCCGGTTGAAGTGGAGGCGCTTTATATCGCGTCAGACGGCTCGGCGCGCCGCGCGGAGGGGAGCTTTGAGCTCGGCGCGTCCGTTCCGGGCGTTACCGGCAGTCTCTGGTCCGTCCGCGCGGAATGCTCGCGCGACGTTTACGGCGCCGCCGCCGACAATTCTATCGAGCTGCGTATACCCGTCGATATCCGCGTGGACGAGACCGAAAAGCGCGAATACAACGCGATATCGGCGCTGTCGGCGGACGAAGATTCGCCCATCGACCTCGCGGCGCTCCCGTCGCTCGTTATATCGCGCGTTTCGGCGGGGGACAGCCTTTGGAGCCTTGCCAAGCGCCACCGCTCCACGCGCGAGCTGATCCTCTCCGCGAA
>JAISFB010000018.1 GCA_031263805.1 Oscillospiraceae bacterium | reverse complement strand
TGGCTTTTTAGCCCGATTTAGATACGTTCATCACATTACATCATTTGCTGACTGTGTGAAAGTGATTCGTTATTATTTGCCATAGCCTCAGCCGTCCTATTTCGCAAATCTGTCAATGGCGTAATGTTATTGATCATGGTTGCACAGTCTACTGCCCGTCGGGCATCTTGCTCAATCACCTCCCATTCGTCGGGATAGCGCGGGGTAACGCCAAATTGCGTTAGAAAGTCGCACTCTGCGGCAATCTCTTCGAATCGAGGATCAAACTCAGCGCAAGTATCACGGAGTTTGTTCAATTCGTGAGTCTTGGGAATCTCTGCAATGCCCATATAAACAAGATAGCCTTTCAGCCACTTTTCTGCGGCTTGCTGACAATGAAAACAGATTATCTCAATTTGCACAGGGTGGAATTCGAGTAATAAATACTCTGCTACTTTGTAATCGTTGTCAGCGTGACGAAACCAGTCGTGAATCAGCGGATAGTCAACCATAAAATCGTACCCCTCTGTTTGCAATGACTTTGTCAAGCGTCTGACGATGTTTCCGATTTTCGAACACAGACGAGCCTTTAACAAGTAAGTCTGTCGGAAAATGCAACTTGTCGCTGTAGCTGCGCCGAATATGGAATCCGATTTCAAGCGGGCGTTCACATTCGACCGCGCTGTCAGGTACGATTACGCAGATGTCGAGGTCACTGTCTTTGTGCGGCTCGCCGTAGACGTAGCTGCCGAAGATGTAAATTGCCTCGGTATCCGGCACAACTTGCAGCACACTCTCTTTAATGATATTCAGCTTATCCTGTATTTCAGGTGTCTCATACGGACGCACGCGCAGCAACCTCCTTTCGCTGAAGTAATATTATCATAGCACAATTCCATTGATTCGTCATTTGTTTTTTCTCATCCATGAGCTCTTATTCCCTTTTATTATGCACCGCTGCGGCGCAGTCACATAATATCCGCCAGCTCCAATGCGGGATGTCCCGCCGATTGCAGATACGCGAGCACCTCGTCGATGTCCGTCGCTATCGTTTCGTCGCAGATTTTATCGGTGAAGCCTTCGATACCGTAAAGCTCTTTTACGGTCTTGTCGAGCCGAGCTCGCACGTCGTCTTTCAGTTCCTTCGGCATCCAGACGATGCGCGGCGCGCCGCCCTCGGCGAAGGCGAATTTTTTGGAGGCTATGAAGTGCCTCCCGTGGCCCATAAAGCCCGGCGTCTGTACGCCGCCGCCCGTCATACTCGCCAGCTCGCCGAAGCTCATACCGCTCGGCGTCGTGCCCGCGTACTCGCGGTTTACGATGAAAAAGCCCTTTGCCTCCGGGATTATGCCGCAGACACACTCAAAGCAGCCGCAGGAGGTCATCGGGTCCTCAAGAATAGAATAGAGCGTCACGCTGCCGACGGCGCCGCGCGTCGCCTCAAAAACCGACGCGTTTACGGATTCGTACGCGCCGAGGCGCTCGTCTATGACGCCCTGCTTGGCTATCGGCTGGTTGGGGCCGGCGGGCGTAAGCTCTTTCGTGGCTTTGGCGTCTAACCAGGATACGGCGCCGCAGAGCCCAAGGCGCTCGGGAGTCACGACGCAGCAATGACTCGGCGCGAAGCTCTGACACAGCGTACAGGTGTAAAACGTATCGACGCTTTCGTCCGTCATGGCGTCCAGCCGCTCGTCGCGCGCGCGGTAGCGGGGCATCGCCTCTTTTTCAAGTATCTCGCGCACGCGCGCTAAGTCGGTTATCAGCGTCACCTGGCATTTATCAGCGACGGCGTCAAACTCGTCCATTATCTCGTGGTATATGACCTTGCCGAGGTCTTTTAATCTAAAGCCCGCGGCGTAAGCGTCCCGCGACACGCGCAGACGGAAAAGATTGCGCTGGCCCGTGTGCATAACGCCCTCGACGTAGTTGAACCAATGGTGTATCTTGCGCTCTATGACGGGCTCGAAGTCCGTCTGCATTTTAGAGCCCGCGACCTCGACGTACGTCGCGAGAGGAAGCTCGACCAGCGCCTCGCCGTCTATATCCGGGCCGATCACCGTGATCTTTCCGTCCTCGATCTCGTCCGCGTTACGCCGGACGACAAGCTCCGCCGTGGGATTGTTCCCGGAGTAAAACTCCGCCTGAGTGTCCGCTTTTTTGATGATCTCGCCCTCGAAAGCGGAGGCGAAGCCCATACAGATGTCGATGTTTTTGGCTTTTACCTTGATCCCGCGCAGCTCTAACGACGTCCTCGCGGTTTCGGCATGATCCGTGACGGAAACAAGCGCGCCGGGCACCTGAATATCCCCGAGGTCGGAATCGACAATCACGGGGAAGCCGAGCGCGATGGCCCCCGCCCCGGCGGCGACCGTCACCTCGTCAAGCGCGCCGAACGCGTTCACAAACGCGGGCACGCGCTCTTTCGTATACGCGAGCAGCCCGGCGAGATCGCCCGGCTGAACGGCGCCGAAGATAAGCGCCGCGCGTATCGCCACGGTGACGACGTGCGTCACGGCGGTAACGCCGCGGCCAAGCGGCACGACGCGGTAATCCAGCCCCATTTTTACGCCCTGCTCGGCGCATTGGTCGATGACCTTGCCGACGAGGAACGTGAGCAGCCCCTTCGTCTGATAATCCTTGACGACATACGCGACGGTTTTCGGGTCGGCGGCCTCGCCGAGCACGACGGCGACGCCGGGGATGTCCCCCGTGACGAGCGGCACGCCGAGCGAGCGTATAACAGGGTCCGGCACAAAGCCGATCCCGCCGTCGTCGTCCGAGCTCGCGCCGCCGATATACCGCAGGGCTTGCAGTATCTCGGCGCCGACTGCCGTCGCGAGGCCGGCGTTCAGCGCGTCGCCCAGCTCGTCCTTATTCGTGATGAGGCTTTTCAGCACGCCGACGCATGCCGTAAGGTCGCCCAGCGTTTTGACCTTTACGCCCGTGGCGGCGTAAATCGTCGGCAGGAAATACGCGGTGTCGGGAAAGGCGATCGCGGCTTCCGCGCCGCTTGACGCTATCGCGTCGTTCACCGCGGCCTCCGTAAGGCCGGCTACGGCGTTCGCGCCGTTGTAAATAAGATCTGTGAGAGCTCCCATTGTTGTGTTCCTCCTTCATAGAGTTTGATTTATATTGCGCGTTTAATTTATATTGCGTTAAAGCCCGAGCTTGTCTGTTATCTGACGCAGCGCGAGCTTTACAGGGGAATCGTCCGGCACGTCCGCCGACGGGCGGCCCGCCGTGTCGAATTTATAAACGTTTTCGTCCTGCGGCAGCACGCCGAGAAGCGTTAGATTTTGGAGCTTTATTTCCTCCAAAATACCGCCGTCGAGCGCGCCTTCGGGCGCGCGGTTTACGATAAGGCCGCTTGTTTTCGGGCTGAGCTTTAAGTCCTCGACCATCCGCGATACGCGGCCGACGGCCTGTATCCCGCGGCGGGAGGAGTCGGAGACCATAAGCAGGATGTCGATGTGCGGCAGCGTGCCGCGCGAGATGTGTTCCAGGCCCGCCTCGTTGTCCACGACGACGACGTCGTAAGCGCCGGAATAGCGGGTTATCTGCGTTTTCAATACGCCGTTTACGTAACAGTAGCAGCCTTCTCCTTGAGTGCGGCCCATGACGAGAAGGTCAAAGTCGTCTTCCTCGGTCAGGGCGTCTCCCATCATAAACTCGGCGTATTCCTGCTTTGTCATGCCGCCGGGGATCGGGTCTCCGTTCAGCTCTCTCTGCGCCATCGTCTCGCGGATATCGCCGAGGGAAATTGGCAGCTCGACGCCGAGGACCTCGTTGAGATTTGAGTTCGGGTCCGCGTCCACGGCGAGAATGCGCTTGCCCTTTTTCGCGAGATGCCGTATCAGCATCCCGCAGACCGTTGTTTTTCCCGTGCCGCCCTTTCCGGCGACGGCTATTACGAGAGGATTGTTCGGCATAGCTTTAGTCCTCCGCGTCTATTATGACGAGGCCGTTTACAAGGTCCACCAGAGAAAGGCGCCCCGGGACGCGGATCTCTTCGTCCATCAAGTCCGTAAGGACTATCTCGTCATCTTCAAAGGTGATTTTCGTTATGTTTTTCGCCATGATCGTTTCCGGGGATTTTACGCGGGAATACGCGGTTGAAAGACACATAGGCAGAGACTCCTTATAATTTTTGAGCGCTGCTGTCGCGCGCTCAAATCCCTAGTTTTCGAGTGACGCTATCGCGCAGCTCACTATCTAACTTGTGAGTGACGCTATCGCGCGCTCAATATGCTCGGTGGCGCATTTGGAATCGTCGAGGCTGTACCGGACCTCCTCGGCGGCGGCGGAGAGTCCGAGGGCTTCGAGCGAGTGGCCGAGCTCGTGCAGCTCTTCCTCGTGGGAACGGTTGTGCCGGAGCGTGAATTGCAGGAGCGCTTCCGCTTCCTCGCGGGATTTGGCGGCGCCGTGCGCGTCGCCGTGAGACGGATGGTCGTGCATCTGATTTCCTCCTTTCGAGCTTTCGGGTCGAGCTTTCGGGTCGATTTCCGGGCGTCGGTTTTTAGTATTGCCCTGCGGGGCGGCGTAATTCATAGCGCGCACGCCCGGCCGCGGCTTTACCTCATTATTATACAGCGGGGGCGTTTGAATGTCAATCAAGGTATTTGCAGTGAACGCGAATTGCCCCGGTCTATTCTCAGCGGGATACGGACGCTAAGTCTGCGGGGGAATATACAGCGGGAAGCGGACCTCAAACGTCATTCCGCCGCCCTCGCGGCGGGACGCCGTGACAGTCCCTCCGTGCGCCGCCACGGTATCGCGCACTATAGACAACCCCAGCCCGGAGCCGCCGAACGCGCGCGAGCGCGCCTTGTCCACCCTGTAAAACCTGTCGAATATATGCGGCAGATCGTCCTCCGGCACGCCTATGCCCGTGTCCTCGACCATGAGCGCCGCCTCGCCGTCCGTCCTTGTGAGGCGCGTGAACACGCTTCCGCCGCGCGTGTTGTATTTAAGCGCGTTTTCGACGAGGTTGAACACTATCTGATGCAAGGAATCCTCCGTAAGCCGCGCCGTGCAGCCGCCGTCGAGCGAAGACACGAGCTCTATCCCCTCGGAGGACGCCAGCGGGCGCAGCCGTCGCAGCGTCGCCGCGACGACCTCGCGCATATCCACGGGCGACGGCGTTTCGCTCACTCCGCCGTCAAGCCTTGTCAGGGACAGCAGCTTTTCGGTCGTGCGCGTCAGGCGCTCGGCCTCCTCGCCGATGTCCGCCACGAATTCGCGCATCGTGTCGCCGTCAATATCCTCGTTTTGCAGGATGCTGTCGGAGAGCAGGCGTATCGACGCGAGCGGGGTTTTAAGCTCGTGCGAGGCGTCGGCGACGAAGCGGCGGCGTATATCCTCCGTCTCGTGCAGCTTGCCCGTTAAGCTGTCGAACTCGCGGCCGAGCAGCGCGAGCTCGTCGCTGCCGCTCATTTTTATGCGGTAGCCGTATTCGCCCTCGCGCACCGACGCTATGGCGCGGAGTACGCTCGTTATCCGGCGCATCACCGTCCACAGCATAAACGCGATAAGCGCCGCCGAGAGGGACACTATCACAAGCGAAATGTTTTTTATCGTATTTTGCAGGCCGATGAGTATAGCGCCCTGCTCTTCATCGGTCTCGCTGACGAAAATTCCGCCCGTGACCGCGCCGCCCCGCGTGACGGGCAGGCACGCCCTGGCCGAAAACGCGCCGTTTTTGAAGCTCAGGCTGTAAACGTCAAACCCCTCGAGTACGCGCGGGCCGTACTCCGCGAC
>JAISFB010000203.1 GCA_031263805.1 Oscillospiraceae bacterium | reverse complement strand
ATCGCCGTCGGCGTGGCGAGGCCGAGCGCGCACGGGCAGGCGATGACGAGCACGGAGATGAATATGGTCAGCGAAAACTCCGGATCCCGCGTACCGGCGAACCACGCGATCCCCGCGGCGAGCGCGATAAGGCACACGACGGGCACGAACACGCCGGAAACCTTGTCGGCGAGCGCCGCTATCGGCGCCTTGCTCCCCTGCGCGTCCTCCACAAGCTTGACGATCTGTGCCAGCGCCGTGTCAGCGCCGATCTTTTCCGCCTTGAACGTGACCGTTCCCGTGGTGTTTATCGTGGCGGCGTAGACGCGGCTGCCCTCCTCCTTGTCCACCGGAAGGCTTTCGCCCGTGAGCATAGATTCGTCGATCGCAGTGTGTCCGGATACGACGACGCCGTCCACGGGAATTTTAGCGCCCGGCTTGACGACGAGCATATCGCCGATCTGCACGTCGTCTATCGGTATCTCCGATTCCCGGCCGTCACGGATGACGGTCGCGGTTTTCGGCGCGAGGCCCATCAGCTTTTTGATGGCGTCGCTCGTTCTGCCCTTTGCCCGCGCTTCAAGCGATTTGCCGAGCAGTATGAGCGTTATGATCACGCCCGCCGTTTCAAAGTACAGCGACTCCACGGCCTCCATTGCCGCGCGCACATCACCGAAAGCTATCCTCCACGTGTTGTATGCGCTGAAAACCACCGCCGCCGTCGTGCCGACGGCGATCAAACTGTCCATATTCGGGCCGCGCATTGCGAGCGCGCGGTATCCGACGTAATAAAACCGATAGCCGACCGCGACGATGGGCAACGTAAGCAAAAGCTCCGTCAGCGCGTAAATAAGCGGATAATTCATCGGGTCAAGCCACGACGGGAACGGAAGCCGGGCGAAACTGATCATCGGCGCCATAGCGATGTAGAGCAGCGGCAGGGCGAATATGGCGGAAACGATAAATTTCGTCCGCAGTATCTTTATCGCCCTGTCTTTTCTGATTTTGTCCTCGTCCGCCTGTTTCGGCTTAGGGACCGCCGCGCCGTAGCCCGTTTTCTCGATTTTCGCGATGATATCGGCAAGCGAGAGCTTGTCTCCGTCAAACGTGAGCGACGCCCGCTCGGACGCTAAATTTACGCTGACGGACTCCACCCCGTCCATTTTAGAGACCACGCGCTCTATCCGCGCGGAACAGGCCGCGCAGGTCATCCCGGTGATCGCGAGCGTTTGTGTGTTCATTTTAAGTCCGCCCTCCTTAATAATCGGCTTTCCAGTTGCCGAAGATCGCCGTGGCCTCTTTTAAGAAATCAAGCGGTATTGTGATATTGGCTTCGTCGATCTCTTTGTATTCGTCGAAAATCGGCACCGGATTGCACCCGCCGGATTCGACCTCCACCCTGTCCATCGGGAATTGGTTTCCGCAGTTCTGGCAAACAAGCACGTCGCCGTCCTGCTTATAGTAGCCCCTGCCGGAGTCATAGCAGACCTGGCAGGTGTTGAAGGCCGTCCTTACAGTCCCGTCGGGGGCTTTGACGGCGATGACCTCCAGCCGTGTACCGTCGATCTCCGCGGGATAAAACGAGGCCGTTTCGCTTATGCCGGCGATCGGGATAACTATGTCGGCGCCCACGGCGACGTCCCCGGCGGCGCCGCTATCGCTCGTTTTACCGGCTGAGCAGGCCGTAAGCAGCGCCGTAAGCAGCAGTATAGAGATAAGCGTTCTTTTCATTATTATTGACCGTTCCTTTCTTTTATTGCGCGCGTAAGTATTGCGTAAATATTGCGTCAGCCTCCGTCCGTGACCGTAATGCTCCCGCGGATCATTCCCATCCAGCAGCTGTATGAGAACTTGCCCGTATTCTCCGGCGTAAACTCTATGACGTTTTCGCCCGCCGTGAACTTGTGTTCCACACCGTACTCGCGTATGAGCATACGGTTGTTGCAACCGTTGATGCTTCCCTGCGGCGCGTCTATAGTCCACTTGACCGGTATTCCCTCCTGAACGGTGATCGCGGGATAGCGCCCGGGCAGGAGCTTGCTGTCAACAAGCTGATATCCGTCCTCGACCGTTACCGTTGAGGACGCGGCTGACGCGCCGATGCTCCGTCCCGCCGTCCCGCCGGACACAGAGCCGAGCGACCATCCCGAAAGGCTCCACCCCTGCGAAAGCATCGACGCGCCGAGCACGACGACAAGCGCCGCGCCGACCGTCACAGCCCGCCCCGCGAATCTCCGGCTGAGCCGAGAGCTCACCGCTCCGAGCCCGAACATAAGCGGAACGGTCCCGAGACTGAACAAAAGCATCGCCAGCGCGCCGGCCGCGGGAGAACCCGTTGACAGCGCGTATATCTGCATAGCCTGCAACGGCCCGCACGGCATAAGCCCGTTGAGCAACCCGACGATAAGCGGCGCGCGCCCCGCCTTGCCGCCGGCAAATCCCGCAAATATTTTCGGCATCCGCGGCGCTATCGCGCGAAGCTTCGCCGCGCCGGGGAAAGACACGCCGAGCATATTTATCCCCATTATTATCATAAAAACCCCGGCGATAAGCTGAACAACGCCGCGAA
>JAISFB010000120.1 GCA_031263805.1 Oscillospiraceae bacterium | reverse complement strand
TTCACTCGCGCACTTCACTCGGGAGGTAACGGCTATGTCAGTATTGCTCGCGATTTTTCTCGGGCTTGTCCAAGGGATAGCGGAGTTTTTGCCCGTGTCGGGCTCCGGACACGTTCTGGTGTTTCAGAATCTGTCCGGCGCGCTCGCCGCGGACGATTCGCGTTTGCTCTTTTCGGTTATGCTTCATTTCGGCTCTCTTGCCGCCATATGCGTGTCGCTCCGGCGCGAGCTGCGCGGCATCGCGTCCGAAACGGCGGCGCTGCTGCGTGGGGACGAAACGCGCTCGGCCGCGCCGCCCCCGGTACGTATGCTTGTGCTCATAGCGGCCGCGACGCTGCCTATGCTCGCGGCGCTGCCGTTTTACGGCTTGGTGCGCAGGCTTTTTTTCAACACGCCGTTTATCGGCTTTATGCTGCTTATCACGGGGGCGCTGCTTTTCGTCTCGTCAAAATACTTAAAGCCCGGAAGCAAGACGGAGCGCACCTTGACGATAGCGGACGCCTTGATGATAGGCCTCGCGCAGACGGTGGCGCTTATACCGGGGCTCTCGCGTCTCGGCGCGACGGTCACGGTCGGGCTGTCGCGGGGCGCGGAGCGCGATTTCTCGGTCAGGTTTTCGCTGCTGCTGTCGATTCCCGCCGTCGCCGGCTCGTTTATCGTGACGTTTATCGCCGCGCTGAAAAACGGCATAGACTGGAGCGCGTTTCCGCTGTACATACTCGGATTTTTCATCTCGGCGGCTTCCGGCATAGCGGCGATCTCGCTGCTTCGCTCCGCGATGCGGCGTGAGGATCAGAGCGGCTTCGCCTATTACTGCTTCGGCGCCGGTGTGCTCGCGATACTGCTGTCACTGATTTTCTAAGATACAGCGTAAAATAAAGCATAAAACAAAGTAATGAGGTAATTATGCCACAGACAAAAAAAGCGCCTGCAAAAAGCCGGGCAAAGCAACCGCCGCGCAGCAAGGCCGCAGCAAGACCGCCGCGCCGCCGCGAGATCGGCGCGGCGGTCTGCCTCGCGCTGTCGCTGCTGCTGTTTTTCGGCTACGGGCAGGACGGGGGCTGGCTCATCGTCGCGCCCCGCGACTTCGTGAGGCGGCTGATAGGCGGCGGATTTTTCGCGATGCCGCCGGCGCTTTTGCTCGCGGCGTTCATACTCGGGCTGCACAGGGGGCGTCCCGTGCGGTTTCGCGTCGTATGCTCTTTGCTGATACCGGCGGCGCTCGGCGCGCTGATCCATCTTTTTGCCTGCAAATATGAGTATACGGTATCGTTTAATATGTTCCGGCTGCTTTGGGCGGACGCCGCCGCCGGGGCAAGCTCCGGAGGCGTGATCTCCGGCGCGCTCGCCGTCACGCTCGCCGTTTTGACGAACACGCTTTTCGCGAAGATAATTTTTATCATTATTATGATCTTCCTGCTGTTTTCGGCGTTCAATAAGACACTGTCCGGCATTATAGACGCGATACGCAGCCGCGAGCGCCGCGAGTACGAGCTCGCGCCGCCCCCGCTCCCGCGAGAGCCCAAGCCGCGCCGCCGACGCCGTTCCGAGATCGACATCCCTATCGACGACAAACAGCCGCTTCCCCCGCGCGAGCATACGGAGGCCTACTCCGCGTATGAGGATGTACCAATAGCTCTCGACATTCCGTTTATGGACGGCAAAGGCTCCGCGCCCGCCGTTCCCGAAAACAACGATAACGCCGCCGAAAATACATCGCGCCAGACCCGGACGTCCGGCGTCTCACGCCGCCGCGCCGCTGCGGAGCAGTTCCAAGAGCTCGAAAAAGAAGGCGAGAGCGAGGACGAAAGCGGCGGCGAAGGCGTCTACTCCTATCCCCCCACGGAGCTTCTCGCCTCCGGCGCGGGAGAGCGCAGCGCCGACGGCGCGGAGGAGGTCCGTATGAACACGGAACGGCTCGAGGCCGCCTTCCGCAGCTTCGGCGTGAACGTGAAGATATCGAAAGCGACGCGCGGGCCGTCCGTCACGCGGTACGAGGCGGCGCTCGAATCCGGCGTCAAGCTCTCGCGCCTGACTAATCTCGCGGACGATATCGCCCTTGCGCTCGGCGCGTCCGGCGTGCGCATAGGCCCGATGCCCGACCTGATCTCCACTGTCGGGATCGAGGTCCCGAACAAGATAACCTCGACCGTCTATCTGCGCGATATAATCGAGTCGCCGGAATTCAGAAACGCGCCGTCGAAGCTCACGTTCGCCATCGGCAAGAATATACCCGGCGATTCTATCGTCGGCAATATCGCAAAGCTCACGCATATGCTCGTCGCGGGGACGACGGGCTCCGGCAAGTCCGTATGCCTCAACTCGCTGATACTCAGCATACTGTATAAGGCCACGCCGGACGAGGTGCGGTTTATAATGATCGACCCGAAAATCGTGGAATTCCGAGTGTTCAACGGCATCCCGCATCTGCTCGTCCCCGTTGTGACCGACGTGAAAAAGGCCGCCGGCGCGTTGCAATGGGCCGTCGTCGAAATGGAGCGTCGGTACCATATGTTCGCGGAGCTCAACGCGCGCGATCTCGAAGGCTTCAACCGCGCGATGCTCAAAAAAGAGGAAAAGACGATCCCGCAAATCGTCGTTGTGATCGATGAGCTGGCCGATCTGATGATGACCTGCGGCAAAGAGGTCGAGGAATCCATAGT
>JAISFB010000194.1 GCA_031263805.1 Oscillospiraceae bacterium | reverse complement strand
ACTTGCACGGGGTATCTGGCGGAGAGGCAGGCCGGCGTGCTACTCGGGGAGCGAGCGGAGGGTCACCCGGCGCGCGTTCTAAACCAGCTTCGGCATCTCGGGAAAGTCAGGCTTGCCGGAGACAGACTTGACGGCGACGGAATAGCCGTTCTGCCGCGTCTGGCGGACAAGAGCGTTGACAGTGATATGCTCGCCGCCGTAGATGTTATGCTCGATATTTCAAACGGCGCTCCGGCCGCGATAGCGTCGGACAGACCGCCGTACAAGCTGTGTTTTCTCGCCGAACGCGGCGACAGGCTCTCAAGCTACGGCGTCGTCGCGGCGGCGCCGTGTGAGGAGCTGCGCGTAAACTTTCTGTTAGACTCTGACAAAACGGAACGCACGGTAATATTCATCACGCGGGACGCCGCGCAAACGGAGCGCTTCACGACGGCGCTTCCCCATTATTTCGCCGTCCGCGACGGCGGGCGGTTTCGGTATTTCAGAGGAAAAACTAAAATCTAAAATCATTTGGAGGTCAAAATTATGCCAAGAAAAAAGAAAGACGAAATACTCATTGAGGAAATGACGGCGCCGGAAAGCGCGCCGGATAACTCGGAGATCACGGATGTCGCGGAGGCCGCTGAAACTGCGGAACCCGACGCTCCGCAAGAACACGGCGACGCGCCAGAGCTCACACACGAGCCCGCGGAAACGGACTCCGGGGATGCGGAATCGCCGGATATATCGGGAATATTAGATATTGCAGAAACGCCGGATATTATCGCGAACAGCGATGCGCCGCCCAATGACGACGAGCTCACACGCGAATGTACTGACGTCGAGCCCGGCGGCGATGAGGGAACAGATGAAAATCCTATCGCTGCCGAAGATACGGACAGCGGCGACGAAAAGCTGCCCGACGACACCGGGCCTGATTGCGACGATCATGGCGAGCACGCCGAAGCTCTCGTAACCGCGCCGGACACCGCCGCGATTCTGGAAGCTCCCGAAATCCTCAGCATAGATGAAGTTGCCGACAGCGGCGAAAATATGCCGGAACACGCGGATGCCGTGAATATTCCGGAAGTCGCGGATAAGCCCGAACCCGAAAGTATGTCCGAAAGCGAAACGCCTTTGCCGAAACGAGTGCGCCGCGTCAAGACGAGCGAGGAGACTCCCGGCACTTCACCGATGGAGACATCGCCTGAAGCCGCCGCGCCGACGCCCAAGCCGCGCCGTCAGCCCAGAAAAAAGACGATATACGAGCTAAACCTGAACGATCTCGACCGCGAGCTCCCCGACGAAGAGCGCCGCGAGTGGAACGCCGTCTACGCGTCGTACAGCGCGAAATCCGTGCTCTCCGGAACGGTCATCGGCGTGGATTCAACGTCGTTCGACGTAAAAAACAGCGCGACGGGCGAAACGGAGCGCAAATCGCTGCTCAGCCTCATCGTCGTCGGCCACCGCGTCAAAATACTCATACCGGAAACGGAGCTGTGGGCGCCGGGCGACGAGCGTCCGCAGCACGTCGTCCGGGGTATGATAGGCTGCCGGACTGACTACATAGTAATGGAGATAGACCGCGAGGGCGAATGCGCCGTCGCGTCGCGCCGTTTGGCTCTCGCAGCGCAGCGCAAGCTGTTCGCAAAACGCGCGCCGAAGGCTGGGGACAAGCTCACGTGCAACGTCGTAGCCGTCGGAGCGAAGCGCTGCTCAGTCGAGCTCGGCGGGTACGATATACAGCTCACGCAGAGAGACCTCAGCTACACGGCGATCCCCGACCTGCGCGAGCGTTACCGTCCCGGTCAGGAGCTGACGTGCGTGCTGAAAAGCTTTGACCCGTCGGCGGGAGCGCTGTCAGTATCGGTCAAGGACGCGACCGCCAATCCGTTCATAGGCGCGGACAGGCGGCATCCCGTGGGCTCGCGCCGCCACGCCGTCATTTCCGGCAAGTACGCCGGGGGCGTGTTCTGCTCCCTGCCGGACGGCTCGGTGTGTCTGTGCAGTTACTCCGTCGGGCACTCGGACGCCGACTTTGACGACGGCGACGGCGTTATCATCCTCATCAGGAAATATGACTACGACAGGCAGCTTGTGTTTGGTAAAATTCTTGCGAAGTGGTGAGGGATACCGCTTGCCGTGAGCACGGCTGCGCTCAACGTGCTGACGCACGGGGAACGCGTCTGCGGACGCGACGCGCGATAAGCGGACGCCCATGTTTTTGCAAAAACAAAAGTACAAGCGCAGGGTAATGTAAAATACAGCAAAAAGGAAGGTATACAAATACTATGTTCAAAAAGATAATAGCGCTCGCGTTCTCCGCCGCCGCCGTCACCGCTGTGACGGCGGCGGCTTGTTTAGCGTCGGACGGCGCGGCGTATGAGATAGACGTCACATACGGCGTCACGAACAACTCCGGCGCGGACATTGACAACTTCCGGTTCGGCTTCAGCGCCGCCGACTGTGCCGACGATTCGGCGTACCAACCGGACACAAAACTGTCTCGCGATTTCGCGGACGCCGAGCTTTCGACTGAAATCGGGCGGGAGATGTACGCTTTCGCTCTCAACCGCGGCGAAAGCAA
>JAISFB010000182.1 GCA_031263805.1 Oscillospiraceae bacterium | reverse complement strand
CCAAGCGGCGTCGAAATGAAGCTTGAGCACGGGTCAAAGATCAGGCTGGCAAACGAGGAATTTGAGTTCAGGCTGTATTAAAATCCGGATTTACAGCCTGCGAGACGCGCCGCGCCGCGGCGTGAAATGATACGGCAATGGCATGACACGAAATGACACGGCAGGAAAGGGGATGTGCGCTTTGAATTACATCATTTCCGCGGGTACGGACGTCGGACTTAAAAAAGATGTAAATCAGGACAGCCTTTTCGTGCGCGTTATAAGAGCCGGAAACGAGCGTATGGTCCTCGCCGTGGTGTGCGACGGTCTGGGCGGGCTCGCGCGGGGAGAAATCGCCAGCGCCGCGCTCGTGAACGCCTTTACCGATTGGATGAACAGCGAGCTGCCCGCGCTGACGCCGGGCTATATCGAGCCTCAGCTCGTCAGGCGGCAGTGGGAAGCCGTTATCACCCGTCAAAACGGGCTGATAATGGACTACGGCAGACAAAACGGCATACGTCTCGGGACTACAATAGCCGCCCTGCTGCTGACGGACAGGCGGTATTACATCGTAAACGTCGGGGATTGCAGAGTTTACGAGATAACCGGCGAGCTGCGCCGGCTCACGGACGACCAGACAGTTGTGGCGCGCGAGGTCGCGCTCGGCTATATGACGCCGCAGGAGGCCGACGCCGACCCCCGCAGAAATATTCTGCTGCAATGCGTGGGTGCCTCCGACGCGGTGGTCCCCGATTTTTTCTCCGGGGAAACAAAGCAGAACGCGGTGTATATGCTCTGCTCGGACGGCTTCCGGCACGAGCTGACGCCGCGCGAGCTGCTCGGCGCCCTGTCCCCGGACGAGCTGACTGAGGCCGAGACGATGAAGCTCCGGCTCGCCCGGCTGATCGAGCTGAACAAGCGCCGCGGGGAGCAGGACAACATTTCCGCGATCGCCGTCCGCACGTTTTGACAGGGGGAAGCGGCTATGCTGAAGATCGGGTCATATGTGGACGGCAAGTATAAAATACTCAACGAGATAAGCCGCGGCGGTATGAGCATCGTGTATATGGCGGTCAACGAAAAGCTCAACAAAACGTGGGCCATCAAGGTCGCGCAGAGAAACGGCGTTCACGACAACAACACGGCGATAATGAGTCTCGCCGCGGACAAAAAGACGCTGACCGGGCTGCGGCACCCCAACCTGCCGGGCATCGTGGACGTCTATGAAAACGAGCGGTCGATGATGCTCGTTATGGATTACATCGAGGGCAACCCCCTTTCAAAGACGCTTGAGGAATACGGCGCGCAGCCGCAGGAGGACGTCATCCGCTGGGCGAAGCAGCTCTGCGGCGTTTTGGGCTACCTGCACGGGGAGAATATCATCTACCGGGATATGAAGCCGTCGAACATCATAAGAAAGCCCGACGGCGACATTATGCTCGTGGACTTCGGCGCGGCGCGGGAGTTCAAGGAGGAGAACGTCGCGGACACGCAGTGCCTCGGGACGATAGGCTACGCCGCGCCGGAGCAGTTCGGCGGCCACGGGCAGACCGACGCGCGGACGGATATTTACTGTCTCGGCGCCACGCTGCACCATCTTATCACGGGGATAGACCCCTGCAAGGAAACGTCTTTCACGAAAGCGCCGATAAGGCGGATCGACGCCTCGCTTTCCGGCGGCTTAGAGCGCATAATCGAAAAATGCCTCCGCGACGATAAGCGGGAGCGCTATCAGTCCTGCGCGGAGCTCATGTACGCGTTAGAGCGCTACGAGGAGTACGACGACAGATACCGCAAAAAGCAAAGGAGAAGGCTGGCGGCGTTTTTCACGGCGGCGGCGATGGCGGTAGGCTTCGCGTCCGTTTCCGGGCTCGCGTACGCGGCGGCGGAAAACCGGCTGAGCGCGGATTACGGGCTTAAGGTCGCGGCGGCGTCCGACGCGCAGCTTCCGCAGGAGCGCCGCGTGGAGCTGTATTTAGACGCCGTAAGGCTGGACCCCGCGGGCTCCGCCGCGTATCTGAATATGCTCGAAGCGTTCGTTTCCGGCGGGGACTCCGCCGGGCGGCTGACGCGGGAGGAGGCGTCTATCCTCACGCAGCTTAAAGCCGGGCTCGACGTCCGGGACGACCGGGGCTATTCGAGCACGATATATCCGCTGGAGGCGCTTAAATCGGGAAATCCCGCGGCGTACAGGGAGATATGCTACGAGATCGGAACGGCCTTCTGGTACGATTACGAGGCGGAGGCCGACCGCTTTTCCGCCGCCGCCGAGTGGTTCAAGGAAGCTTCAAGCGACTATCCGACGGCGGGCATATACGTGGATATCGGGAGATACCGCCAGGAGATCAAAAAATACGCCGGGCAGAACAGGACGGAAAAGATGTACGAGGCCTACGCGTCGCTATGGGATAGCCTCGCCGCCCTGCGCGCCGGCGCGTCGGAGATAGACGACAACGATATCAAGCTTTTGGCCTGGGCGGAGATAGTGAGCGTCGCCTCGGACAAGGCGGGATATTTCCTCGTCAACGTCGA
>JAISFB010000185.1 GCA_031263805.1 Oscillospiraceae bacterium | reverse complement strand
AATATCCCCCAACCCAAAACCGAAACGCGCCAGTCCAAGCTGAAAAGCAATATCCCGACGGCGAGGACGGCGCGGCCGCCCTTAAACCCGTAAAACACGGGAAAGCTGTGCCCGAGCATAACAAAAAAGCCGGCGTATATTCTGCCGTAAAGCCAGCCGTATTTCGCGTATTCAGGCGCGCTTTGCCCCAAAAGCGAGAACATCCAGCCACCGAGCAGCACGGGGCCAAGCGTTTTCGCGACGTCGATGACGATCATCAGCAGCGCGCCGCGCGTACCGAACACGCGGTGAAAATTCGTAAGGCCGGGATTTCCGCTGCCGAGCTCGCGGATATCGCGCCGGTAAAGATATTTTGAAGCGATTATCGCGCCGTTGACGCTGCCGATGACATACGTCAGCGCGGCGGCGGCGATGTGAACGATTATGATTACCGCCGTTTTGCTCATCTGCTCTCATCTCCTTTTTGACGAATTATTATCCGTATGGGCGTTCCTTCGAGCCCGTAGACGGCGCGGATCTGATTTTCGAGATAGCGTTTGTATGAAAAGTGAAAAAGCTCCGCGTCGTTGCAAAAGCAGACGAAGGAGGGGGGGCGGATGCCGGTCTGCGTTATATAGTAAATTTTCAGGCGGCGGCCCTTGTCCGTCGGCGGCTGCTGGCGGGCCATCGCGTCGGCAAGCACTCCGTTCAGCGCGCCCGTCGTTATCCGCATCGACGACTGATTCGCGACGTAGTTTATGAGCTCGAAAAGCCTGTCAACGCGCTGGCCTGTTTTCGCCGATATGAAGATTATCGGGGCGTATGCCATAAAGCTTAAATCGCGGCGGACGGCTTCGTGCGTGCGCTCCGTCGTGTGCGTTTGCTTTTCGATAAGGTCCCATTTGTTCACGGCTATGATGCAGGCGCGGCCCGCCTCGTGCGCCATTCCGGCGACCTTTGTGTCCTGCTCCGTCACGCCCTCGGCGGCGTCGATCATTATAACGCACACGTCGCAGCGCTCGATCGCCATCTGCGCGCGCAGGACGCTGTATTTTTCGATCCTGCTGTCCACGCGCGATTTCCGGCGGATTCCCGCCGTGTCGATGAAAAGATATTTGCCCGTTTCGTTCTCAAACAGCGCGTCCACAGCGTCGCGCGTCGTTCCCGCCGTCTCGGACACTATGACGCGCGTTTCGCCCAAAATCCGGTTTAGCAGTGACGATTTGCCCGCGTTCGGCTTGCCGATGATGGCGACGGATACGCGCTCGTCCTCCTCCGCGTCGTCCCCGTCCGGGTTTTTTGGGAACAGCTTTACGCATTCGTCAAGCAGGTCGCCCGTGCCGTGACCGTGTACGGCGGACACGGGTATCGGGTCCCCGAGGCCGAGAGAATAGAATTCGTAAATATCCGGGTTCTCGGCGCCCGTGCCGTCGCATTTGTTCACGGCGAGCACGACGGGCTTCTTCGAGCGCAGCAGCATAGACGCGACCTCGTCGTCGGACGCCGTGACGCCCGTCGTTATATCGCAAACAAGAACGATGACATCCGACATATCTATCGCGATTTGCGCCTGCTCGCGCATAAACAGCAGTATTTCGCCGCCGCCCTGCGGTTCGATCCCGCCTGTGTCCACGAGGTCAAAGCTCCGGCCGTTCCAGTCGGACGACGCGTAAACGCGGTCTCGCGTGACTCCGGGCGTGTCCTCTACGATTGACAGCCGGCGCCCGGCTATTCTGTTAAAAAGCATCGACTTGCCCACGTTCGGGCGCCCGACTATTGCGATAAGCGGCTTATTCAAACTTCATTCTCCCATCATTGCGCGGAGCAGATCCGCACCGTCCCGCCGGACGACGCGGACGGCGGCTCCGAGCGTTTTCTCCAGCTCGCCGACTGTTACGCCGTCGAGGAACATATCTTCCCCGCGCCGCAGCATATTCTCGGGGATCAAAAGCCGCGGCGCGTGCCCGCGCGCTTTCAGCGCGTTTATTATATCCCCGCCTGTGACGAGGCCCGCGACGTCCACGCAGTCGCCGAAAAAATCATTCGTCACTCCCGCGACGTCTCCGG
This sequence comes from Oscillospiraceae bacterium, assembly GCA_031263805.1. GTDB lineage: Bacteria > Bacillota > Clostridia > Oscillospirales > Oscillospiraceae > JAIRRO01. The sequence continues at coordinate 6,816 of JAISFB010000185.1, read as the reverse complement.
AGATAGCTAACTTTTCCCGGGCGCCGTCGAGCAGCGCGGCTATGAATTTTTCGGCGGCGCGCCCCGTCACGGCCGTGAAAGGACGGGCATTTACCGCGCCGGCGGCGTCCGCGCTTTCAAGCGCCGCGCCGAACTCCGTTATGAGCGAGCGCATCATCCCGACGCCGTTTTCAAGCTGCGGATAATCCTCATAGCTCTCCTCCGGCGGCAGGGCGAGCCCCGCCTTGATATACAGCTCGTCGGCGGCGAAGAATATCCCGGAGCCGAGCTCGGCGCGGCATTTTGCCGCAGCGGCTTCCACCTGAGCGACGACCTCTCTCGCTTTTTCCGCGTCGAACGCCGTGAGCTCCGGCAGCCCCTCGCGGTGACGCGTCAGGCCCACGGGCACGACAGATACGCTGTGAACGGACGGATACAGCTTTCGCAGCTCGTCCATGCTGTAATCGAGCTCCGAGCCGTCGTTTACGCCGGGACAGACGACGATTTGACAGTTCATCAAAATCCCCGCCCGCGCGAGCCGCCGTATCGCGGACACCCCGCGCGCGCCCGCCTTATTGCCGAGCATATACGCGCGCAGGGCGGGGTTCATCGTATGTACGGAGACGTTCAGCGGCGAAACGCGCAGCTCAATAACGCGCCTCAGCTCGCTTTCCGGCATATTCGTGAGAGTTACGTAATTGCCCTGCAAGAACGAAAGGCGCGCGTCGTCGTCCTTATAATACAGCGTCCGGCGCATACCGCGCGGAAGCTGGTCTATGAAGCAGAATATACACTTGTTCGAGCACGAGCGCTCTGAGTCCATCAGCCAGCTTTCAAACTCGAGCCCGAGCTCCTCGCCCTCGCGCTTTTTCAGCGAAACGAGCAGAAAAGCGCCGCCGGGACGCCTGAATACGAGCCTCAGCCGCGCGTCATACGTGTGATACCTGTAATCGAGGATATCCGTCACCGGCTTGCCGTTCACCGACAGCAAAACGTCCCCCGGCGCGATTTTCGCGCGCGACGCGGGAGAGCCCGGGACTATATTCTTGACCGCGACCGACATATACGCGCCTCCCTGAACTAAATCGGGCGGGATCTCACTCCCGCCCGACCGCGCGATTCTCAGCCTACGAAAGACACCTCGCGGCCATTGTATGTGCCGCACGCCTTGCAGACCCTGTGCGGAAGCTTATACTCTCCGCATTTCGGACATTTCACAATGCCGGGAGCAGTAAGCTTCCAGTGCGAGCTGCGGCGCTTGTCGCGCCTCGCTTTCGATACTTTCCCCTTTGGAACCGCCATATCCTGAACCTCCTGTAAATATAAATTTTTTGCTAATGGTTTGCGCCGCGCTTAACCGTCGAGCAGCTGCGAAAGAACCGCGAATCTCACATCGCCCTCCGGCGCGCAGCCGCAGTCGCCCTCGTTGAGATCGGCTCCGCAGCGCTCGCAGAGCCCGCGGCAGTCTTCGCGGCAGAGCAGACGCTGCTCTGACCGCAAGATCAGCTCCGAAACGATCACGGCTCCGGGATCGATCGCCGCGCTTTCAACACGGTAATACTCCGGGTCGTCCTCCGCCGCCTCGCTTTCGGATAGCGTGACCTCAAACGTCTGCGACGCGTCCAGCTCGAACTGTTTCAGACAGCGCGCGCACACGCAGAGCAGACGCGCGTCTAACTCGGCGCGCATTGTCAGTATCCCGGCGTCGTTGCGGACGCTCCCGCGCAACCGCGCGTCGCCGACGACGGCGAGGACGCTTTCCGACAAAAGCTCTGACAGGTCGGGCGAATAATCAAACGCCGCGCTGTGCCCCGGAACGCCGGTGACGTCACGCAAGTCAAGCGTCACGGAAACCCCTCCTCAAAAGCGCGCGGTGCGTTCCCCAACCGCTTTAGCGCGATGAATACTACGTGATTATAATGTATGGTTATGCCGTTGTCAATTATTTTTTCAATTCAACATAGTTCGATTCGTACGACACTTAAATCTGCAATTTTCCGCTGAAAATGAATTTGCTCATTTGCCTTGCCTTGAACGGCGAAGTATGGTAAAGTGTATGTGCCGACAGGAGGCGAATAGGAGGCGATATAATGCCTGAAGCGAACAGGGGCAAAAAACGCCGCGGGGATCGCACGGACGGGCGATGGCTCCGCACACTTGACTCATATCACGTAATGCCGTCCTACATTATGGTAAAGCGCAATGACGCGAGCAATTATTTTTCCGACAGTATAGAGGTCACGGATATCGACCGGTATCTTCGCAAAAAGCGGGCGGACGGTATGGCGGGGCTCGGTATTCTGCACGTCGTCGCGGCGGCTTACGTGCGTATGGCTGCGAAATATCCGGGAGTGAACCGCTTTGTGTCGGGGCAGCGGGTATTCGCGCGGCACGGCGTGGAGCTTGTTATGACTGTAAAGTCCGATTTGAAGATCGAGGCGCCCGAGACCTCTATAAAAGTCCGGCTGGAGCTCACGGATACGATAGGCGAGGTTTTTGAAAAGGTAAACGCGCAGATCGATAGGGTGAAAAACAAGGATAAGACGAGCACGGACGCCGTCGCGGGCTCGCTCGTCAAATTTCCGAGGCTGTTTCTGAAATTCGCGATGTTTATGCTCAATCTGCTCGACTATTTCGGAAAAATGCCAAAGGCGGTGCTGGAGGCGAGCCCGTTTCACGGGTCGGTCATAATAACCGACCTCGGGTCTATCGGCTTACCGCCGATATATCACCATCTGTACAACTTCGGCAATCTGCCGCTGTTCATCTCGCTCGGTACGAAGCGCCGCGAGGTCGAGGCGCAGAAGGACGGCGCCGTCGCGGAGCGCAAATACCTCGATTACACGCTCGTCGCGGACGAGCGGATCGCCGACGGCTTCTACTTCTCGCAGGTGTACCGCTACTTTAAGGCGATATTAAAAACCCCGGAGGTGCTTGACAGCCCGCCGGACGAGGTCATACGGGATATAGACTGACGGGGTACAGGCTGGAATAGCCCGGCTTGCCCGTTCATACGCTGTCAAGAAGGTTTTGCTGAGTCAGGAGGCTTGCGCTTATGAAAAAAATACTTTCGGCGGCGCTCGCGCTGCTGTTGCTGCTCGCGGCGGTGTTCGTCATATTCCGCCGCCCGTGGAGAGGCGGATATAAAGCCGCGCGGACGGTCTCGGACAAGGCGGCGCTGACGCTCATAATAGACGCGGGGCACGGCGGGGAGGACGGCGGGGCAGTTTCGCCGTCAGGGCTCGCGGAGAGCGGCGTAAATCTCGATATCGCGATGAGGATAGACGCGCTCGCCGCGTTTTTCGGCGTGAAAACGGTGATGACGCGCGAATCGGAGGAGATCGCGTACTCGGACGCCGCCGACACGACGAGAGAGCGCAAGACGGAGGACCAGCGCGCGCGGCTTGAACTGATCCGTTCCGTCCCGAACGCCGTATTCATCAGCATACATCAAAACGAATACACAACTCAGCAGCCCTTCGGCGCCCAAGCGCTGTACGCGCCGACGGAGGGCAGCCGAGAGCTCGCGCTGGAGCTTCAGGAGCTGCTTATATCGACTCTCGACACGTCGAACCGCCGCGCCGCGGCGCAGATACAGGACACGATTTTTCTGATGAACAGCTTAGACTGTCCCGCCGTGCTCGTGGAGTGCGCGTTCTTATCGAACCCCGGCGACGAGGCAAAGCTCCGCACGGAGGAATACAGATTAAAGCTCGCAGCCGTGATAACGGCGGGATTTTTACAAAACCGCGGCGAGCTTTCGGCGATTTACGGTTTATACGATCACGATTTGGAGGCGGAAGCGTGAAAGCGAAAAAGGTATTTTACTGTACGCAGTGCGGAAACGAGCTTCACTCGTGGCAAGGGCAGTGCCCCGCGTGCCGGGAGTGGAACACGATAGTCGAGGCCCCGGCCGAGGGAAAGGGCGCGCGCGGTATGTCGGCAAGAGGCGCGGCGGCGCGGGGAGCGTCGGAACGCGGCGGACGGGCGTCCGTAAAGCTGCTGCGCGAGGTGGAATACGGCGGCGAGGCGCGATTATCCACAGGTATGGCGGAGCTGGACCGCGTGCTCGGCGGCGGGGCGGTGACGGGCTCGCTTATCCTCGTCGGCGGATCGCCGGGAATAGGGAAGTCCACACTGCTTTTGCAGATATGCGAGTTTTTGTCTAAAAACCGCCGCGTGCTGTACGTGTCCGGAGAGGAATCCGAGCGCCAGCTTAAAATGCGCGCCGAGCGGCTCGGCGTGAATGACGGCAATATGTATCTGCTCACCGAGACGGATATAAACGAGGTGCTCGCCGCCGCGGACGAAACGGAGCCCGACATTCTGATAGCCGACTCGATACAAACGATGTATGACCCGGAAAACTCCTCCGCGCCCGGCGGCGTCGGGCAGGTGAAGGACTGCGCGATGCGCCTGCTGCGCCTGTCAAAGTCTTCGGGCATAACGGTTTTTCTCATCGGGCACGTGAACAAGGAGGGCGCTATCGCCGGGCCAATGGTCTTAGAGCATATGGTGGACTGCGTTTTGAATTTTGAGGGCGAGCCGCGGACAAGCTTTCGAATACTGCGCGCACGGAAAAACCGCTTCGGCTCTACGAACGAGATCGGCGTGTTTGAAATGCTGTCTACAGGACTGCGCGAGGTCACAAATCCGTCCGAACAGCTTCTCTCCGGGCGGCCTTTGAACACGCCCGGAACGTGCGTGACCTGCGTTATGGAGGGCTCCCGCCCGATACTCGCGGAGATACAGGCGCTTGTCGCGCCGAGCACGATGGGAGTTCCCCGCCGCAACACGACGGGGCTCGACCACAACCGCGCGATGATGCTGCTCGCCGTGCTCGAAAAGCGCGGCGGACTGCGAGTCGGCGCCTGCGACGCCTATCTTAACGTCGTCGGCGGCCTCGAGCTTGAGGACCCGGGCGCGGACTTGGCGACGGTGCTCGCGCTCGCCTCGGCCTATCGCGATATTCCGCTCGGGGACGATCTTGCCGCCGTAGGAGAAGTTGGGCTGACAGGAGAGCTGCGGGCGGCGCCGCAGACAGGGCTGCGCGCCGCCGAGGCCGCGCGGCTCGGCTTCCGGCGGCTGATCCTGCCGCGCGGGACGGAGATCGCGCCGCCGCGCGGCCTTGAGCTCATATACGTAAAAAATATCACGCAGGCGCTGGGTGTGTTGAACGCCGGGGCACAAGATATAAAAAGCGGATCGAAAGACGAGGGGAGTGGTCTTAAATGACGTGGGACGAGCTTGAAGGAGCGTGCCGGGACTGTACGAAATGCTCGCTGTGCGAGACTCGGACAAAGCTTGTGTTCGGAGTCGGCAGCCTCGAGGCGGAGATTATGTTTGTGGGCGAGGGGCCCGGCGAGAACGAGGATCTGACGGGCGAGCCGTTCGTAGGCCGCGCGGGCAAGCTGCTCGACGATATGCTTGAAATAATCGGGCTGTCGCGCCGGAAGAACGTATACATCACGAATATCGTAAAATGCCGCCCGCCGAACAACCGCGACCCGCTGAACGCGGAGCGCGACGCGTGTATAGACTGGCTCCGTGCGCAATATAAGCTGCTCCACCCGAAGATAATAGTGTGCCTCGGGCGGATATCCGCCGGCGTGCTGATAGGCGGCGATTTTAAGATCACGCGCGACCACGGGCGCTGGTATGAAAAGGACGGCATAAAATTTATGTCGATGTTCCACCCCGCGGCGCTCCTGCGCGACCCGACCCGGCGCCCCGAGACGTTCGTAGACCTGAAAGACCTGCAAAGAGAAATTCGTGAAATATGCGAGACGACATACTGATCCGCGAGGCGCGCATTCGCGACGCGCACCACATAAAACGCCTGTGGCAGCGCGTTTTTAACGACACGGACGAGGTGATAGGCGCGTTTTTCGAGGTGTATATCGACGTGCGGCTGTGTGTGCTGGCGCAAATCGGAGGGCGGCTTGCGGGACTCGGCCTGCTGCTGCCCGTCGGCGATTTTGTCGCGCCTGCGGCGCGCAATTTCAATTCTCCGACGGCTCCTGATCTTAACGCTCCGCCGTCCGCGACCCAGTGCGCGATGCTGTATGCCCTCGCGACGGAGCCGGAGTTCCGAGGGCTCGGCTGTGCCTCGCTTATAACGCGCGAGCTTTTGCGCGTCGGGAAAAAGCACGGCTTCGGAGTTGTCGTGCTGCGTCCCGCGTCGGACGCGCTTTTTGATTTTTACGGCAAAAACGGCTTTTGTGAGACGTTTTACTGCCGCGAATATACAGTAAAAGCTTCGGAGCTCAAAAAGACGGCGCAGAACGCGCCCGGAATAGCGCTGACGCGCGCGTCGCCGGAGGAATATTTGGCGCGGCGTGAGCTATTGCTCCGCGGCGTTGCGCACATAGCGTTCGACAGGCGCGCGCTGGCGTTTCAGGCGCGGCTCAGCCCCGGCGGCGGGCTGTTTTTCGCCGGGGACGGCTGCGCCGCCGTGGAAACAGCGGGGCAGCCGGGCGGACGCGTACTCATAAGCGAGCTGCTCGGAGCGGACGAGGGCGCGATCATCGCCGCCGTCGCCGACGCGTTCCCCGCAAATGAATATCTGGTGCGCGCGCCGGCCCGCGAAGCAGAGTATGAGATAACGCGTTTCGGAATGTCAAGCGCAGAGACGGCGGGGGCGTATATGGGCTTTACGTTTGGATAGGGATTGCAGGCTATTGATTTACAAAGCGTCTACATAACATAAAAATTATGATAAAGCTTGAAGGAGAATAATGTGGAAAATTTATTGTACAAATGCATGACAAAAGGAACAAAACGAGAGGCCTCTGAACCGAGGCATTCTCAAAATTGGGTTTTTGCCCGGCGAGGCTC
>JAISFB010000175.1 GCA_031263805.1 Oscillospiraceae bacterium | reverse complement strand
GCCGATACGGTGCTTATCACGTTCGTCAGCCCGATGAGCGTCAGCATACCGACAAAGCCGTAAATGAAGACCATCACCATATTGCTCAGCGCTTTCACAGCCTCGGTCGCCGCTCTGATGTTCGTGGCTGCGATATACGGCGCCGGATCGGCGTCCTGCGGGATAAGCTCGCGCAGGACATTGTCGGCGTACTCGGTAAAGCCCGCGTCGTCCGCGACGTCGGCGTACCAATAGTAGACGACCGTGTACCATTCCGGCACGATCACCGTTATGCCGTAGCTTTGCGCGATCACCTCCTCCGGCGCCTCGCCGACTGTGAGCTCGCCGTGCAGCGGCAGCTCGGCGTCCGGGCGCCCGATGCCTTTTATATGAAGCGTCTGTCCGGAAAACACGAGCGGCGCGAACTCCGCCCTCCCGACGCCCGGGCCGCTGTACCGCACGTCGTTGACGAGAATGTTTGAGCCGAGCGGGACGCCGGCGGCCTTGCAGAGCAGAGCGTAATGCTCGGCGTCCGTCGTTTTGAGCGTTATGTCAAAATCGTAGTCCGGGACGTGGTCGAGGCCGTTTTTCAGCGCCTCGGTCAGCTTTTCGGTCATCATTTCGGGCAAAAGCGTCGTGTAGTAAGAGTGATTGTCCCCGCCGACGCCGAAGATGACGGCGCCGGGGTACTCGCGCAGCTTCGCCGTGACGGCGGCTGCCACATCCGCGTCGAGCGGCGTGAGCTTGCGTTCCGCCAGTTCTCCATTATCGCCGTAAGTGTACCGCACCGGGCTGATGTACTCCGCCGTGACCGTCGCGTTGATATTCGGGAACATCAGATTTGTGACGGAATTCACCCACGCGCCTATCGCCCCCGCGACGATGAACAGCACTATGCTGACGGTCAGGCTGACGACCGTCGCGCGGAAGCCTCGGCGCGAGCGTTTCAGCGATTTCGCGGCGAGCGTCCCCTCAAAGCCGAACAGCGCCCGCGTCAGCCGCGAGGTTTTCACGGCGCGCGCCTTTAGCTTTATCTCGCCGGATTGCCGTATCGCGTCGATGGCGGCGAGCTTGGCGGCGCGCCGCGCGGGGAGCCACGCGGAGACCAGCGTCGTCAGGACCGCCGCCGCCGCCGAGATGACGACCGCCTGCCAAGCTATCACATAGCCGAATTCAATATCCTCTACATTATTTAAGATGTTAAACGATGTGAGAAAATAATTCGCGAGCTTCACGCCGACGAGCTCGACGAGTAAGCCGAGCGCCAGCCCGAGAGGCGTCCCGGCGGCGGAGAGGAACACGCCCTCGTACACGACGCTTTGGGTGATCTGCCTCTTCGTCGCCCCGACGCTTTTCAGTATCCCGAACTGCCGCGTCCGCTCTCCCGCCGACACGCGGAACGAGTTGGACACGACGACTATCGACACGGCGACGATGATAAGCCCCAGCACCGCCGCGAGCCCGACATATGTGTTAAAGTAAATGCTGTCGCGCTGCGCGTAGCCCGCGCCGAACAGCTCATTAACCGTCGCAATCCCGCTCGCCGCGAAGCCGCACACGGCGGTTATCATCGCCGCCGACAGCGCGATGCCGAGAACCGTCCAAGCTGTGCGCCGCCGGTTAGATTTTATCTGGCTGTACGCCAGCTTTGCCGTCAGCTTCATATCCCGCCCTCCGCGCGTATCGCCGCCGCGATGTTTTGTTTACTGACGCTTCCCGCCGCAAAGCGCGTCGCCGCCCACGTGACGGCGAACACCCCGGCGACGCACTCAAGCAGCGCCGGCCACGGGAATACATACGGAAGGTCAACGGACCGCCCGATGCTCCCGTAAACCAGCAGCGTTACCGCCGCGCCGAGCGGAAGGCCGATGCTCAGCGCCTTCGCGGAGCACAGCACGCTTTCGAGGCTCAGCATACGTTTCAGTCCGCCGCGGGTCATACCGACGCTCTGTAAAACCGCGAACTCGCGGGAACGCATACGCACATTCGCGGACATTGTGCTTATTACATTCGTAAGCCCTATCAGCGTCAAAAGCGCAACAAAGCCGTACATAAACGCCGCCACCAGAGCGACGCCTATATTCATAACCTTCATATAGTCCCGGATTTCATACACGCGGGTGTCGAACCCGAGCTCCATATACGAGCTTTCGGAATACGGGCCTTCGGAGCCGCGCGGAAACGCCTCGGCCATAACAGCCCTTGCGTAATTAATGAAGCCGTCAACGTCGGCGGGGTCGGCATACCACAGATAGCCGTCCATGTCCCATTGCCGCTGCGGGACGAGCAGCCGGAGCGTTTTTCTGTTTGGCGGTAAGAGCTCATTCGGTATATCCTTCCGCGTCAATTCGCCGTGTACCGGTACTTCCCGTACTGAACCGTCCGCTTTGATAAGCCGCGCCGTCCGCCCCGCAAACAGGAACGGCTCTAAAACGGTTTCCCGGCCATTGTCATAATAGCCGTAATGGTTGATGAGAATGTTTGAACCGGGCGGAACGCCCGCGCGAGAGCAGAGCGCGGCGTAATTTTCTTCGTCCGTCACTATGATCTCCGCGGACATCTCATACTCCGGCCGTTCTTCGGAATAAAAATACGTTTCCAGCATCTGAGGCGAAAGCATTTCTCTCGGGACGACGGCGTTATAGGTTCTGTTATCGCCGCCTGTACCGAATATGTCCGTGTTTTCATATCCGCGCAATTTCGCGGTCACCGCGGACGCGGTCCCGCCGTCAACGGGCGCGGCGATAATGCTCTCCTCCTTGCCCGTGGTCTCGTTGACAGACGCACGGCGCAGGGAGGTGTAATCGACGATGACGGTCGCGTCAATATCGGGGTAAAGCATATCGTATGCCGCGTCCGCCGCTCCGCTCAGCGCGCCGAGATTTATAAATAAAACGACGCCTACGGCAAGGGATATTACGCTTGCGCGGAAATTGCGCTTATTTCGTTTCATACTTTTTGCCGCGAGCGCGCCCTCAAAACCGAAAAGCTTTTGAGTCAAAGCGCCCGAGCGCATCCGTTTTGACTCTATTTTGACCTCACCCGCCCCGCGAACACCGTCAATAGCGGCGAACCTTGCCGCCCGGCGCGCGGGAAGCCACGCCGATAACAGAACGGTAAAAAACGAAATCAACGCGGCGGCGATCAACGCCTGCCACGCTATCACGAAGTCAACGACTATGATCAGCTCGTTTATCATCATATCGACAAGGCTGTTTATTTCTACGAGAAAGTGATTTGCGACGCCGACTCCCGCGAACGCTATGCCGAGCCCCGTCACAATTCCTACCGGTATCCCCGCCGCCGAAAGAAATATGCTTTCATATATTACGGTAGCCGTGATTTGCCGTTTCGTAGCCCCCACGCTCTTTAAGACGCCGAACTGCGCTATGCGCGAACCCGCGCTCACGCGGAACGCGTTTGATATAACGACAACGGAGACCGAGACAATTATCGCGCTTAAAACGCCCGCCGGGACAAGAAGCAAGGCTGCGGCCGTCCCGCCGCTGCGCTCCGCGCCGAACAACTCCGCCAGCAGCGCTCCGCCGCTTGCCGCAAAGCTGCAAACGGCTGTTATCAGCGCCGTTGAGAGGACTATGCCCAGAAGCGTCCACACGGTACGAGAACGGTTTATTTTTATCTGGCTGTACGCCAGTCTCGCCGTCAGCTTCATCGGCGCACCGCCTCGTCGCGCAGGATCACGCCGTCGCCGACGGCAATTATGCGGTCGGCCTCGAGCGCTATGCCCTCGTCGTGCGTGATGATGATCAGCGTCTGGCCGTAGCGCGTGTTCGAGAGCTTCAAGAGGTCAATAATCTCGCGGCTCGCTTTGCTGTCGAGATTCCCGGTCGGCTCGTCCGCGAGGATGAGCGCGGGGTCGTTTATCAGCGCGCGGCCGACGGACACACGCTGCTGCTGCCCGCCCGAGAGCTCGCTCGGCAGGTGCTTCGCGCGGTCGGTCAGGCCGATAGTCTCCAGTATAGTCCGCAGCTTGTCCTCGTCCGGCTTGCGGTTGTCGAGCAGGCGCGGCAGCATGATGTTTTCCTCGGCGGTGAGCGTCGGTATCAGGTTGTAGAACTGATATATTATGCCGACGTTGCGGCGGCGGAAGATAGCCAGCTCGCTCTCGTTCAAGCTGAAAATATCCTTGCCGTCCACCGTGACGCCGCCGGACGTCGGTCTGTCCAC
>JAISFB010000154.1 GCA_031263805.1 Oscillospiraceae bacterium | reverse complement strand
GAAAATGAAGCTGAGGCTAAAATTTCGGAATACTACGAGGAGAACGGAATATTAGATTGGTCAGCAGCTATGACCTTTTATTCCGAGCGAATGATCGACAAGGCGCAGACGGAAGCCTTTGCCGCCGGCAAGGGCAAGAGCGTAACCGTGTTATATTTGGCCCGTTTCACGCAGTTTGAAGCCGAGCCGCGCGAATATATGCGTTTCATCGTTCTGACAAGAGAAAAAGGCGACGCTTTTGAAGTCATAAACGAGGGCGCGGTATTGAGCTACGAAAACGGAATCATAACGCCGATCCCTTAATTCTTTCTTAATTTCTCCATTCCGCGCCGGTATCGCCGCCGAAACCACTTTACTTTTCTGGCGGGCTCTTGTATAATACTCCCGTATAAAGGGGGTTTTTTTATGTTCTACAGTATCCTGTTCCCGGACGTGGGGACGGAACCTGAGCTCAACCGCACGGAGCCGGAGTGTTTTAAGGATTTGAATCTCGACCAAGTCCTCGGACGCATAGCCTACAAAAAGAAGGACTACGGGCTCGCGGAGCTCTTTTACACGCCGCTCCGCGACGCGAAGGCGATAGCGTACCGCCAGGATATCACGCGCGAGCTCGAGGACCCGTCGCTGCGCGCCGCGCTCGACGAATTTTCGACGGCGATCTTCAATCTGAAAACCACGATGGCGGACATTATGGATTCTCTGCTCTCCGGCAACAGGCATTACGACAATTATATGACGCGCGGGCGCGTTATGGACTGCGCCGACTGGTATTCGTTCGAGGTCTCAAAGCTCGCGGGGGCTCTGCGCGGGCGTGAGCTGCGCTCCGAGGGACTTCGCGGTTTTTCGGAATACCTTTTCGCCTACATAGACTCCGAGGAGTTCAAAACGCTCGGCGCGCGCGTAAAAAGGCTGCGCGAGGCGTTTTCAAAAATCGAGTTCTGTATGTTTTTGAGCGGCAGCACGAAGGGGCTTTCAAACGGCGTTTTGCGCGTAAGCGTCCAGAGGTACGACGGGCAGCCGAGCCATGCCGACGAGCTTCTAAAATGCTTTGAAAAATTCAAGCAGGGCGAAACGAGCGGCTACGAACGCTCGCTTCCCGACGTGCCCGGCGACCCGGAGGTCGAAGGCCGGCTTTTGGAGATACTCGCGTCGCTCTACGTGGAGGAATACGGCGACTTGAACGATTTCTGCAAGCGCCACATCGGCTTTGTGGACAACGCGCTGTCGAAATTTTCGCGCGAGATACAGTTCTATCTCGGCTGGCACGAGAGCGTCGAGGATACGCGCCGCCACGGGCTGGATTTCTGCTATCCGTCGATCTCCGAATCCAAGGAGCATATTTACGCCCGCGGGTGCTACGACCTCGCGCTTGCAAAAACTATAGAGACCGGCATTGTCACGAACGATTTTGAGATAAAAGCGCCGGAACGGATCGTCATAATCACCGGCCCGAATCAGGGCGGCAAGACCACGTTCTCCCGCGCGTTCGGGCAGTCGCATTACTTCGCCTGCCTCGGGCTCAGCGTACCCGCGCGGGAGGCGTCGTTCTTCATTTTCGATAAGATACTCACCCACCACGGGCGGGAGGAGGACGTAACACAGCTCAACGGCCAGCTTCGCGACGATCTCATCCGCCTGCGCGACCTGCTCAGCAAGGCGACGGACAAAAGCATTATTCTCGTGAACGAGATTTTGGCGTCAACGACTCTCAGCGACGCGATGCTTTTGGGCGGATATATGATGGATACGTTCGCGAAGCTCGGCGCCGTCGTCCTGTGCGTCACGTTCCTTGACGAGCTGGCAAACCACGGCGAGGAGACGTTCAGTATGGTCGGCCTGATAAACGAGGAGGACCCGTCGCAGCGGACGTTCAAAATCGTGCGCAAGCCTCCGAACGGGCTCGCCTACGCCGAGCACATCGCGAATAAATACGGGCTGAGCTATGAAAAGCTGTGCGGGAGGATCGCGAAATGAGAGCGAATTTGATGTTCAGAGACCGCGATTTTGATATGAACGCGCCGCTGTGCTACGGGAGCAATACTCTCTCGATAGATTTAGAGCTCCGGCACGTGGTAGGCAAAATGGCGCGCGGGGACGACGTGGTGCAGGAGGCGTGCGACGCCGCGCTGTTTACGCCGCTCGTCTCGGCGGACGAAATCAGCTACCGGCAGGAAAATTTCCGCGACGCGCTGCGCAACCCCGGGCTCGTGCGGCTGATGTACGACATTTTGGTCGAAACGCGCGAGAGGCAAAAAAAATCCCTGCACTTCCTGTCCTCGTCCGTCGGGCTCTCCGACTCGCTGAACAGCGCCGTCGGCCTGCTTCGCATTTTTACGGAAACGCTCGCGGCGCTCCGCGGCTTTGCCGACGACGGGATAAAGGCGTTTTCCTCAGAGGGCTTTTCCGGGCTTATGAAAATGCTGAAAACAGAGCTCAGCGACGAATTTTTGAATCAGGTGCGCACGCACTTAAAAGAGCTTCGCGATCAGGAGGAACGGCTCGTCAGCGCGAAGCTCGGCCCCACCGGCTGCGCCACCGGATACGTCCTGCGCCGGAAATCCAAGCTCGGCCTTCTCGGGCGGCTCCGCCTCGGCCCGAGCTTTACGATAAAAGAGGGCGACACCGATTGTATGAACGATATGGACACGCGGCTCGACCGCGCCATATGCGATACTGTAAGCGTTTTGAGCCGCATCGTGCGGTATATGGAGGATTTCTTCAATATGCTGCGCCGCGAGCTGGCGTTTTACGTCGGCTGCCTGAACCTCGACGAATTTCTGCGCGAAACGGGCGCGCCGATGTGTATACCGACGCTCTTGCCGAAGGACCGGGAAAACCGCGCCTGGCGCGGGCTCTACGATATCAGCCTCGTCATAATGAAAAATTCCGCCGTTACAGGCAACGAGCTCGACGCGGCGGGCAAACGCCTCTATATAGTCACCGGAGCGAATCAGGGCGGCAAGTCCACGTTCCTGCGCTCCTTCGGACAGGCGCAGCTTATGGCGCAGTGCGGGATGCCCGTAGGCGCGGAGAGCTTCACGGCGCCTATACGCGACGGCATCTATACCCATTTCAAAAAGGAAGAGGACGCGCGTATGAAAAGCGGCAAGCTCGACGAGGAAATGGACCGTATGAGCGCCATCGCCGACCGCCTGCACGCCGGCTCTCTCGTGATATTCAACGAGTCCTTTTCATCCACGAACGAGCGCGAGGGCTCCGAGATACATCGCCAGATATCAAAGGCTCTGACCGAAAACGGCGTCGAGGTCTTTTCGGTCTCCCACCTTTACACGTATTCCGCCGCGTTCAAGGACTCCCCTGACGTGCAATTTTTGCGCGCCGAAAGACTCGAGGGCGGCGCGCGCACATTTAAGATCGTCCCCGGCGAGCCGCTCGAAACGGCCTTCGGCGAGGATATTTACCGCGAGCTGTTCGGCGCTTGAGGTGAATAATGCAAATGAACGGTGCGGACGCGAAAATCACGGCAGAGCTCACGCGGCTCGGCGCCGATATGGTGGGCTTCGGGAACCTTTCCGCGCTGGAACCCGAAGCGCGGCGCGGCTTTCCGCTTGGGATCAGCGCCGGCGTCCGCGTGCCGCGGGAGCTTGTGCGCGGCATCACCGACGCGCCGACGCCGGAGTATTGGGATTACTATCATTCCGGGCAGGAGACGCTGGATAAATTAGCTGACACCGGCGCGGAATACGTCCGTTCGCTCGGGTATAACGCGCTCGCGCTGACGCTGAAAAATGTCAAATTCGTAGGCGCGCTCCGCTCCGAGCTGCCGTATAAAACAGTCGCGACGCGCGCCGGGCTCGGCTGGATAGGTAAATGTGCGATGCTCGCGACGGAGCGCTTCGGCACCGCGATATGGTTCACCGCGATACTGACGGACGCGCCGCTGACGGCGGCGGAGCCTGTAAACGAATCGAAATGCGGCGCGTGCTCCGCGTGTGCGGACGCGTGTCCCGCGCACGCGATTTCCGGCAAGCTGTGGAACCCGGAGCTTGACCGCGACGAGTTTTTCGACGCCGCGAAGTGCGCGACCGTGGCGCGTGCTCGGGCAAAAGAGCTTATCGGCGTAGATTATCCCATCTGCGGCCGCTGCATAGCCGTCTGCCCGAGGACTCAGAGGTATCTGGATGCAAAACGACAGTGAAATCGTGGATTTATTTTGGGCGCGGTCTGAGCTCGCGATAAGCGCCGCTTCCGGTAAATACTCAAAAAACTGCTATTTCATCGCG
>JAISFB010000128.1 GCA_031263805.1 Oscillospiraceae bacterium | reverse complement strand
ACTCGATCGGGTAATACCCGTCCGTTTCCCTTTTCAGCGTGAACTGGATGAAGCTTGTGGAGTAGTTGTCTATGAGCGTCACCGCTTTTGCGGTCTCGATCGCGCGCGGGATTGTTATTTTGGGGATCTCCACTTCGTCTGTGTCCGCTTTGGGATATTGCACTTGCGGCTCTTTGCCGACGGAGTTTTGGAACTGGTACAGCTCTCGCAGGTGCGTATCGGTCAGGTCTACGCTCACGGCGATCTCGTCGCCGGTCTTGTACGCCATCGACGCGGGGATAACGGCGAGCGTGTAGACCGTGTTATCGCTCGTGCTCACAAACTCAGATCCGGCCTTTATCGCGGCGCCCGCGACGGTGAAGTCGGAATATTCCAATGCCGTCGCGGTCGGGCGCGCGAACGTGATTTTCAGGTTGTCGGTGACGCCGCCGCTCGTCGTGCTGCTCGCCTCGACTTTTTCTATCTCGGCCTTGGGGTGTACGCGGAAGCGGATGTCTTGGTAGGAGGGGTTATTGGATTGCCCCTCTGTGTCTTCATACTCGATTTTGATTCTCGCGGTGTACGCGGCGGCGTTCCAATCAAGATTGGGTTTTGGGGCGATAGTCCGGTTTGAGCCGGAGCCGCTCAGCGTAAATTTGACGTTGGTTTCCGGGTTGGAAATATCGGCGTTTTCTCCGTCTACAAATTTGACGTTTGAGATCGTCAGGTCTTCGGTTCCCACGATTGCTTTTTCCGTCACTACGCTGTAATCCTCGTAGACCTCGCCGAAATTCACTTCGTTGTAGGCGTGTACGCGGATAGGCGCGCGCACGCTGGCGAATGTTTCAGCGTCTGCTGTGTTCGACGCCTTGACGCGCACGTAGTATCTGTCGGGATGGATCCCCGGTACGGTGATGTCGCCGTCCAAATCGTTCGCCGTGTCGGCGACTATCCACTCGACGACGTCCTCATCGTCTTTGTGATACTCGTACGTTTTGCCGGGAAGGGGGTTTTTGATGACGATGGAGCCCGTCGCGTCGCTCTGTGTCTTGGGATCGACGGATTCCACCACGGGCATAGCCGGGCGCGTGGGTATTATCAATTTTCGAGCGGCGCTTATTATTGACGATGGGCCGCCGATTTTTTGGATCGTGTGCTCTTTGCCGTCCATCCAACTCGTTATCTCAAGGCTGCCTGAGGCGTCGGTCTGTATTTGTAAGGTGTCAATTATGTAGTTCGCGTTGGCGATGAGCCCGATGATCCGCTCGGTCACATAGTCGATCGTCGCCGCGGGCGTGGCTTCCGGGATGGCTCTGTTTGCCGTGAACGTGAACGAACCTCCGGACGCCGTCGGCGAATAGCCGAGCCCCGCGTTGTCTTGCCAGCCGGTTATCGCCGCCGTGAGCTGTATTGTGTCGTTGTCACCCGCGGCGGCGGGGGACGCGGTGACGCCCACAGTCCAGACGGCGCCAGGGCTGACGCCGCCTTTCGGCGCGGCGGAGCCGTTTACGATACTAAATACGCCGCTGTTGTCGCCCGTAAATGCGATGTGCGACGTGGTGAAGCCGGAGACGGGAATGCTGAACGTGAGCGTGAGCGTCGCCGTATCCGCGGCGCCCGCCGTGCCGTCCGCCGCGATCGACTGTATGCTCACCTCCCGGTTTTTATACGGGACCGTAACGGTTGCCGGCGCGGACGCGAAAGCTGTATTTGTCGCGGTGAGACGCACGTTGTATTCGCCGGCGCGGACGAACGCGCTGTTTGTGGCGGGCCGCCAATCGCCCGTTCCGCCGGCGTGTACCGCGCGGTATTGGAAGTTGCCGCCGTAAGTGATCTCTCCATCCGCCGATGTGTCGGTCGTCGCGGCTTTAGGAGCATTGAACGTCGGTTCGTCCGGTCTCTTCGGTACGATGAGCTCCGAGAACGAGGACGCGGGATAATCTTTGTCCGAGTCCGGGGCGATCTTGACGGCGTTTCTCGCGACGGACAGTGTGAAGCCGATGTCGGCGTAAGTTGTGAGGCTGTCGCCATTTCCTATGGTCGTGCCGTTAATTTTCACGGTATAGTTGCCCGGTGTGACGTTGCCCGCGAAACCCAAAGTTTCTTTGTCGTAGTCGATTTTTACGATTTCTGACGCCGTCGGCGCCGGCATCGCGGTGTACGCCGTCGTGAGCGGGACGAGGGGGGATTCGTTGTGGTTGTTGTCGCCCAGGACCTTTACACTCACGGGGTAGGTCGTGCGCGCGGTTAAGCCGTCGAACGTGTATACGCCGTCTGATTCACTCGGATATACGACTTTGTCGCCGAGACGCCATTCAAGCTCCGCGTCCGCCGGCAGGTTGGCGACGGTGACGGTGAAGCTGTCCGCTGCGGCGATCGGTTCCGCCGTGACCGACGGGGCTTTTTCATCCCCGATCCACCAATCCGCTTTCACCACCGTCAGGCTTATTTCGGTTTCGTAAGTTTTGTCTGTGTCATAAGTCGCGATGAGCGTTGCGGTGTAGGTTTGGGCGGACAGGGTAGTACCTTCCGCCGGGTCCACTGAAAACAGTGAAGCACTGCCCTCGGACGGCACAGTAAAAGTATTCGGTGAGATGGGCTTGAATATGCCGCTGTTCGCGCCGGAAATTGCGAAACTGACGTCCGTAATTTCAGCGCCGCCTGTGTTTCGGACTTGAACGGGGATCGACGTAATTGTCGTGCCGTACACCACTTCGCCGAAGTCTACGGCGCTTATGCTCAGCGGTTCCGGCTTTACCGTCGCCACCCGCGATATCGGAGCTTCGGTCGTCGCGGCGAGGCGGAATTCGTAGCTTCGCCCGGCCTGAAAATCAAGTTCAATTTTGCCATCCTGCTGTGCTTCGAAATACGAATATTCCGTACCGCCACTGACGTTCCAGCGGTAATTTGCACCCGTCGTAAGCCCTGAAACAATCACTTTACCGCCGCCCGGCTCTCCCGCCGTCAAGTTCTGCGGCGCGGCGGGGCGCGCGTTTATAGATATGTCGTCTGTGAGGGCGGACGCAAACGTGGTATCCGTCGCTTTTATCCTGAGCTGCACCGGGCGCGCGCTTCCCGTCCAGCCGATGGTTGGAGCATTGAACGCAACATTGTTGCCTATCGCGAGCGTTTCCCACGCGCCGGAGGCGCCGGCACGGTATTCAAGCGCTGCGGATCCTATATTCTCAATTTGCTCGTCCGTATAATTTATCGCAAAATCCGGATTTACCCCCTCTTTTGACGGCGCGGCGGAGCGCGGTTTAAATTCAAGCTTCAGCTCCGGCTGCACTTTTGCGTCGGCGAAATCGCCCGCCGAGAGGCGGTAGTTTACCGCTCCGTTTTCAGATAAAGCATTCGTCAGGTCGATGTAGCCGGAGCCCGTGCCGGGCGTCCAGGCGCCGCCGTTGATTTTGTATTCGATCGTCGCCGGGATATAATCAGGAGGCGCCTCCGTCACCAGACGCGCCCGGTCGCTCCCGTAATCAATTTCAAGCGCGGCGGGGTACGGGTAGACACGCACGCCTTTCATATAGCCGCCGCCCGCGGGTTTCGCGACGGCGCGGTAGAGCTTTTCGGCTTCAAGTCCCGTGAATGTGATTTCATCTTCCTCCGACGCGGGCAGCGGCGATATGATCTCGCCGGTGTCCGGATCGACGAGCGCGTATGTGTAGCCCGTTTTTATATCGGTGACTGTTATCGCCTCGCCGCCCTCGGCGCGCGTTACATCCCCCGCCGTGATGTCCTGACCCTGCGCCGGCGTCACGATGCGTCGGGCGGAGAGCGTCTCGCCGTCATAGGCCGCCGCCGCGTAGTCGATCTCGCTGTATTTGAGCGGGCGGACTACAAGGAAGAACACTTTTCCGGTATCAAGACCATCAAACCGCAGCTCGCCGCCGCCGGGCCGCCATGCTTGGACCACTTCATCCACCGACGTATCGGGCTTTGTGTCGTCGTTTTGTAACGCCGGTAACAGCGCGTATTCGGCGGAGCTCAGCGAGTTTTCGACCGTGATGAACGCCGTTTCGCCGCCTGCGGCGAGCCCCGCCGTTACGGACGCGACTGTGCCGCCCTCGTCGTCGCCCTTTGCGGGCAGTATTTTCACGTCCGTGTAATACCCCTCGTCGAGCACGTCGGCGGGGTATACGTTTGTGCCGAGACCGGTGTTGATGGTGTTTTGCGGTATGCCGATTATGCGGTACGTCGCGCCGGGCGTCAGGTCGTAAAACGTCAGAACGCCGGTGTCGCTGGCGGCGCTGTACCAGCTCACTTCGTTTCCGAGCGCGCCGTTTGGCGAGATTGGCACGGAGTCTGAGCCGCCCGCGCCGTCGATATCGTACTCCGCGCGAAGCCCCAGCAGCGTCGAAACGCTCGACCCGCGCACCTCCGCGAGCGCGTAGGCAAAGCCCGCGCGCGTGCTGACGGATAGCTCCGTTTTGCCCGTGTAGCTGATCTCCTGCTCCGCCTTGACGGGCGAACCGGAGGCGAAGGTGATGTTATCAAGGATGTTGCCATGAGCCGACCCTATCGGAGACGACACCGAAACGAAACCGAACACTGTCGTGCCTTGTCCGGCGGGAACAGTGTAGGAGCCTTTGCGGTGCACGAAACTTGTGTCCCTCACATCAGCTGAAATAAACACATAGTATGGCTTGCCGCCGTAAATTGTGGAATATGAGCGGTCTATGTTATTGAAAATAGCGCCGCCGTTCGCGTTATAGTCGGCGGCGGTTATCCCCGATTCTGA
>JAISFB010000063.1 GCA_031263805.1 Oscillospiraceae bacterium | reverse complement strand
CGCATAACAAAAGAACTCGAAAAAGCGCGCGCCGACTTGGCGCGCTTAGAGGCCAAGCTGCAAAACGCCGAATTCACCTCAAAAGCGCCCGAGCGCGTCGTAGCCGCCGAGCGCGAGCGCGCCGACAAAGCCAAAGCCCTCGCCGCGAATTTAGAGGAAAGCCTGCGCTCGCTCGCGTGACGGAGCTACGTTAATGAACATTCCATTACGCCCTGTTATTCAGGATATTTATAAATTCCGCATCGGATCACCGGCGTCCGGGGTCGTGTGAAAATTTTCATTTTAATGTAGATTTATGCGCCAAGGTGTGTTAGAATACGCGCGTTACGTCAAGCGAAGTAAAAATATATTTATTCAGGGGGAATCAATAATGCCAGCAATGTCAAGCACTGTAGAAATTTTCATCGCGATGGCAGTTTATCTGCTCGTTATCATCGTAATCGGGCTTCTCACGGCAAAGCGCGCCGGGGAGAGCTCCGAAAGCTTTTTCCTCGGAGGGCGCGGGCTTGGTCCGTGGGTCGCTGCGATGAGCGCCGAGGCGTCCGATATGTCCGGTTGGCTCTTGATGGGTCTGCCCGGCGTCGCGTTCTGGCTCGGGGCGGCGGACGCCGCCTGGACGGCCATCGGCCTTTTCGCCGGCACGTACATAAACTGGCTAGTCGTTGCAAAGCCGCTGCGCCGCTATTCGTCGCTCGCCGGGAACTCTATCACGCTTCCGGACTTCTTTTCAAACAGATTCAAGGAAGCAAAGGCAAAGCCGCTGCTCATCATCTCGTCGCTGTTTATATTGGTGTTCTTCGCCGTATACACGGGAAGCTGCTTCGCGACGGCGGGCAAGCTGTTTGCGCAGCTTTTCGGCGCGCCGTATATCCCGATGATGCTGCTCGGCGCGATAATCGTTATCTTTTACACGCTGCTCGGCGGCTTTTTGGCTGAATCGATCTCAGACTTTGTGCAGGGGATCGTGATGATATTCGCGCTCGTCGCGGTGCTTATCGGCGGCGTCGCTTATGCGGGCGGGATCGGCGTCGTCACGGAGAATATAAAAGGTATACCGGGCTTTACGTCGTTTTTCGGCATGGCGTCGCCCGCTACGGTCATCGACCCTGTCACGGGGCTTGATACCGGCGTTCAAATCATAGAAAACGGCGTCGCGCAGTTCGGCGGCGCGGCAAAGTACGGCTTTTTGACGATAATATCCACGCTGTCGTGGGGGCTCGGATACTTCGGTATGCCGCAGGTGCTGCTGCGCTTCTTCGCGATACGAAAGCTGGGCGAGCTTAAAAACGCGCGGCGCATAGCGTCCGTCTGGTGCTTCATATCGCTCGCGGCGGCTGTTCTGATCGGGCTTATCGGGCGCGCTATCAGCGTGACGAATATGACGGGAGAGTCGTTTATCGCGCAGGGCGGCGCCGATCTGTTTACCTCCGCGGGAGCTGAAAACGTGTTTGTCGTGCTTTCAAAGATGCTGTTCCACCCGCTGCTGGCGGGAATAATGATGGCGGGCATACTCGCCGCCGTTATGTCGTCGTCGGACTCTTATCTGCTAATCGCGTCCTCGGCGCTCGCCAAGGACCTTTATCAAGGCGTTTTCAAGAAAAACGCAACTGACAAGAATGTTATGTTCGTCTCGCGGATCGCGCTGCTGCTTGTCTCGGTGTTCGGCGTACTCGTCGCGCTGGATCAGAACAGCAAGATATTTACGATAGTAAGCTTCGCGTGGGCCGGCTTCGGCGCTACGTTCGGGCCGCTTGTGCTGTTTTCGCTCTTTTGGAAAAGAGCGAGTCACGCCGGCGCCGTGGCCGGCGTTATTGCCGGCGGGGCTATGGTCTTCATATGGAAGTTTGCGTTGAAGCCGCTCGGCGGGGTCTTCGGTATCTACGAGCTGCTGCCGGCGTTTCTCATTTCGTGCGTCGCCATCGTGGTCGTATCTCTCGTTACGAAGGCGCCGAGCCGCGAAATACAAGAGGAATTCGTCCGCGCGAAAACGTATGAGGTCTGATATTCGCGTATAAACACGCCGCCGTCCGCGCAATATAATCGAAAATGCAGTAAAGGAACGATCTACTATGAAAAAACACAGCTTCTTTGTCACGCTCATCTGCGCCGCCGCGCTCATCTGCGCCGTCGCGGCGATCATCATCGCGTTCCGCGAGGAGATTTGCGGCTTTATAGCCGCGCTCCGCCGCAAGTTAGACGCGCTGAAGGCCGAGGTGCTGCCCCCCGACGAATACGGCGACTACGCCGACGTCGAGTAAAATTTTTACGCGCGAAACCTTTCGCCCTGTTTTGCGTCATAATAGATATAGCCGTTCATTGTACGGCTCCGCGCGCGGCCGCGGGCAGCGTCCGCCGCAAATTTTGACGCGGGAGGATACATAAAAATGAAAACCGAATTCATTAAGCTCAGCCGCGCCGTCCGGGACGAAGCGCCGGAAGCGGCAAAAATGAAATCCGAGGCGAAAATCGGCGGAAACGTCAAAAAAAGCGCCGCCGCGCTGCTGATTGCGGCGCTGTGCGCGTCGGCGTTCGCCTGCTCAGCTTCGACAATGGACTCTGCGAACAGCGTTCCCGGTGATTTTGGCTCATCATACAAAGACGCGCTGTCTTCGGGGGGCGCTCCGGAGGAGGCTTCGGCGCCGGAGATCGGCTACACCTCGCAGGAAGCCCCCGCAGCCGGCGGTTTTGGCTCGCTGCCGGTCACGGCTCGGCCGGCCGAAGCATTCGCGGAAAAAATCATATACTCGGCGAACGCTAATATCGAGAGCGTTGAATTCGACACGTCACTCGAAGCGCTTTCCGAAATGATCTCCAGCTACGGCGCGTTCATCGAAAACTCCAACGTCAGCGGCGCGGATTACGCCTCCGAATTTTACGGACGCAATCCATACCGCTCGGCGAGCTACACTATCCGCGTGCCGCGCGAAAATTTCGACGCGATGCTCGAAGCCCTCTCAAGGCTCGGAAACATTACGTACCGCTCGACGTACGCCGAGAACGTCACGGAGCAGTATACGGACGCCGATTCGCGCCTGAAAGCGCGCCGCATTGAGGAAGAACGCCTGCTCGCAATGCTCGAAAAGGCCGACACCGTAGAGGATATGATAACCATAGAATCCAAGCTGTCGGAGGTGCGCTATGACATCGAGAGCCTGACCTCGCGCCTCACGAATCTCGACAACCGCGTAAACTACAGCGCGGTCTATGTAAACATCAACGAGGTCGAAAGACTTACGCGGCAGGAGCCTATACATCTGTCCTACGGGCAGCGCATCGCCGAGGGGCTGAAACAAACTTTGCGCGGCGTCGGCAATTTCTTCACGGAAGCGCTGCGCCTGTTTATCGTAAATCTTCCGGTGCTTGTGCTGCTCGCCGTCGCCGTCATCATCGCGGTCGCGATCAATCGGCGCGTAGTTAAACGGCGCAGAAAACGCGAAAGCGCGGCGTCCGGCGACAAGCTAAACGACAAGCCGGGCGATCAATAAAGCAAAGGAAGCCTTCAAATGCCTGAAAACGCAAAAGAAAACGCCGGCGACGGCATAACGCTCGACTTGCTGCCGCGCGACGGGGAGCGCGC
>JAISFB010000193.1 GCA_031263805.1 Oscillospiraceae bacterium | reverse complement strand
CTTACATAACATTTCTATGCCCGCGTGTTCTGTTTTTTTCCTCACGCGGCATAAATTATTCTGTGAGGTGATTCAATGTGGATAAGGCAATAGGGGCGGCGGCGCGCGCCGCCGAGCGCTTTGATATTCCGGCGCCGCTCGGCGCGCCGCGCCTGACGCTTACCGGCGCGAGACGGCTGCATATCGAGCGGCACCGCGGGATATTGGAATACGGCACGGAATTTATTTCGGTGAACTGCGGCAAAAAAGTGCTCGGGGTCTATGGCGCGTCGCTTGAACTTGCGTCTATGAGCGCCGGGGAGCTGCTTATAATCGGCGATATCCACAGGATAGATTTTTCGTAGGGGGACTTTCTTGATGCAAAGGGCGCTGAATCTGCTTCGCGGCATAGCGCACGTCGAGATACTCTGCCGCTATCCGGAGCGGCTGCTGAATCTCTGCGCGTCAAACGATATAGAGCTTTGGAACATAGAGCGCGTCGGCGTGGTACAGCAGGGCGTAGACGTCGAGCTGCGCGCCGATATGCGCGTTTCCGGCTTCCGCCGTCTGCGCGGGCTGTCATTAGGGCACGGCTTTGAGCTGAGGCGCGTAGCGCGGCGGGGCGCGCCCTCGGCGATAAAAAAGCTCCGGCGGCGCTATGTGCTTATCGCCGGGCTCGCGATGTGCGCGCTCTTAACGCGGGCGCTGTCGCTTTTCGTGTGGGATATCCGAGTGCTCGGGAACGAGAGCGTGCCGGACTCGCGCATACTTGAGGCGCTGAAAACGCTCGGCTTTTCTTACGGCTCGTTCGGGCCGGGCGTCCGGTCGGAGGAGCTGGCGAACGAGCTCATACTCGAAATTCCGGAGCTGTCCTGGTTCGCCGTGAACATTCGCGGCTCGCGCGCCGACGTGCTCGTGCGCGAGCGCATCCCGAAGCCGGAGATCGTGAGCCGCGATACGCCGTCCGTCGTCGTCGCGGCGCGCTCTGGCGTCATAACCAAAATCAGCGTGTTGGAGGGAACGGCGCTCGTCAAGCCGGGGGATACGGTGGAAAAGGGCGGCATCCTCGTCACAGGGCGGGACTCCGGGAACTCGTCCGGGCCCGCGCTGGCCGAGATACAGGCTAGGACATGGTACGAATTTTCAGCGTGTATGCCCGTAAAAACAACCGTAAAACGCTTCACCGGCGAAAAAAAACGCCGTCGATCCCTAATTATTGCGGGAAAAAAAATAAATTTATATTTTAATAGTGGAATTCTATGGTCCGAATGTGATAAAATCATAGACAGGCGAAGCTTGACGCTTCCCGGCGGCGCGTCGCTGCCCGTCGCGCTCGTCACGGAGAGCTATCTCCGCTATGAGCCAGTCGTGACGAAGCAAAGCCGTGAGCGCGCCGAGTCCATCCTCCGCGCCGGACTGGAAGCGCGTCTGCGCTCCGAATTGGATGCGCGTCTGAGCGCTGAATTAGTGGGCGGCGGGGACATCAGCGCCGTCGCGTGGGAATCGCGCGAGGACGGGGGCGTTATGACCGTAACGCTCCGCGCCGAGTGCTCAGAGCAGATCGCCGTAACGCGCGCGCTCACAAAGCCCGCCGGCGCAGCCGAATAAAAATCTTCCTGAATAAAAATCTTCAAGGAGCGATGCCGATGCCCGAGATCATAATGAACGTAGACAGGCTTGAGGACGTGATAAGCGTCTTCGGCTCTTTCGACGAAAACCTGCGCCTTATCGAATCCGAGCTGGACGTGCGCATAACAGACCGCAATTCCGAGCTCGCCATATCCGGCGGCGCCGAAAACATTTCGGAGGCCGAGCGCGCTATAAACGGATTGCTCACGCTCGCGTCCAAGGGCGAGGCTATCGACGCGCGCAACATTCGCTATATCCTCGGCCTCGTGAAAAGCGGGCAGGACGACAAGGTCGGTGAGCTGCTGAGCGACGTCGTCTGCGTCACGGCGAAGGGCAAGCCGATAAAGGCGAAAACCCTCGGGCAGAAGGCCTACGTGGATGCGATAAAGAAGAACACGGTCACGCTCGGCGTCGGCCCCGCGGGAACCGGCAAAACTTATCTCGCCGTCGCCGCCGCCGTCGAAGCCTTCCGCGACAAGGCTGTAAACCGGATAATCCTGACGCGCCCGGCCGTCGAGGCGGGAGAGAGGCTCGGTTTTCTTCCGGGGGATATGCAGAGCAAGGTCGATCCGTACCTGAGGCCGCTGTACGACGCGCTGTTTGAGATGCTCGGCACGGAGACGTATAACAAGTACTTAGAGCGCGGGAATATAGAGGTCGCCCCGCTGGCGTATATGCGCGGGCGGACGCTCGACGATTCGTTCATAATCCTCGACGAGGCGCAAAACACGTCGAAGGAGCAGATGAAAATGTTCCTGACGCGGCTCGGCTTCGGCTCGAAGATAGTGATAACGGGCGATATCACGCAGATCGATCTTCCGCCGGACAAGACCTCCGGGCTGAAGGACGCCGTGCGCGTTTTAGAGGGGATACAGGATATCGCGATCTGCCGCCTGACGGCGTCGGACGTCGTGCGCCACGTGCTGGTGCAGAGAATAATCGAGGCGTATGAAAAGCGCGGCGGCGCGGACAAGCCCCGCGGCGCCCCGCCCCCGCCGAGACGAAAGAAATAACGGCGCGCCGTATAAAGCGGAACGACCATAAAGTGAAACGAAAGGAGCAGGCATAATGCAACACAAAATTTATGTCAAAAATAACGCGCCGGAGAGGATCCCGCGCATCGGGGCCATCCTTATCAGGAGGGTCATCAAGGCGGCGTTCGAGCACGAGGGCGTGGAGCCTATGTGTGAGGTCAGCGTCCTCATAACCGACGACCCCGGCATCCGCGCCGTGAATCTCAAATTCAGGGGTATCGACGAGCCGACCGACGTTTTGAGCTTCCCGCTGTTCAAGTTTAAGCCCGGCGCGTTCGACGCGTCCGACGGCACGCCCGATATAGCCACCGGACTGCTGCCCCTCGGGGACATCGCGCTTTCGGCGGAGAGCGTTATGAGGCAGGCGGAGGAGCTCGGACACACGCGCGAGCACGAGGCGGCTTATCTCGTGATACACTCGACGCTCCATCTGCTCGGCTACGACCATACCGATGAAGGCGCGGACAAAGCCGAAATGCGCGCCCGCGAGCGCGCGATATTAAGAATCTGCGGCTTCGGCGGACCGGAATGAGCGCGGGAAAGCAGCCGGGCGGGGATGCGATTACGAACACAAAAAATGTGATGATAACCATCGCCGGACGCCCGAACGTCGGCAAGTCCACGCTGATGAACACGCTCGCCGGCGAGAAGATATCAATAGTTTCAAACAAGCCCCAGACGACGCGCAACCGCGTTTTCGGCGTTGTCGCCGCGGGAGATACGCAGATAGTCATGCTCGACACGCCGGGCTTCCACAAGCCGCGCACGAAGCTCGGCGACTATATGGCCGGCGTGACGCGGGAGAGCGTCGCGGATGTTGACGCCGTGCTGCTGCTCGTCGCGCCGATAGCGAATATCGGCACGCAGGAAACGCTGCTGCTGGAGCGAATACGCGAGACCGGCGTACCGGCGATCCTCGTCATCAATAAGATAGACGCCGTAAAAAAGGACGAGCTGCCGCCTGTCATAGCATCATATGCCGCGGAGTATGACTTTGCCGCCGTCGTGCCGATTTCCGCGAAAACGGGCGACGGCGTTGACGCGCTGCTCGGCGAGCTGCTTAAATTCGCGGCCGACGGGCCGTGGCTTTTCCCGGAGGGCGTCGTCACCGACCAGCCCGAAAAGCAGATAATTTCAGAGCTCATCCGAGAAAAGCTGCTGCTTTGCTTGCAGCGCGAGGTCCCGCACGGGACGGCGGTCGAGATCACAAAATTCTCAGAGCGCGGCGGCGAGAGTGACCCTGTAATCGACGTTGACGCCGTGATTTACTGCGAAAAGGCGAGCCACAAGGGCATGATCATCGGCAAAAACGGCGCTATGCTGAAAAAAATCGGACAGCTCTCGCGGCTCGATATCGAGCGGTTTATGGGCGCGCGCGTATTTTTGACGACTTGGGTAAAGGTCAAGGAAAACTGGCGCGACAGCGAGGCCCGGATACGCGAGCTGGGCTATTCCTGAGCCCGGCGATTCCCGAAAGGACAGTTCACAAAAGATGTACCACACGACAAAGGCGCTTGTCCTGCGCTCCTCTCAGTATAAAGAATCCTCCAGAATACTCACCGTGCTGACCGCCGACAGCGGCAAGCTCACAGTCGCGGCGCGCGGGGCGATGCGCAAAAACAGCCGCGTAATGGCGGCCGTGCAGCCGCTCGCGTTCTCCGAAATGACGCTTTTCGGCGCGCGCGACCGCTGGACGCTTACGGAGGCGCATATAATAGAGCAATTTGACGAGCTGCCGCGCGATCTTAAGCGCCTCGCGCTCGGGATATATTTCGCGGAGCTGCTCGAGGCCGTGTCCGACGAGGACTCGCAAAATCCGGAAATGCTGCCGCTCGGACTGAACGCGCTTTACGCGCTCTCGGCGGGAGATCGCCCGGCGGAGCTGATAAAACCGGCGTTTGAAACGCGCCTGATGTGCCTTGCGGGGTATTTCCCGCTGCTCTCGGAGCTTAAAATATCCGGCGTTGGGTTCTTGGACGAGGTGGACGCCGATACGTTTTCCGCGCTGAGCTACATCGTCTCCTGCCCCGCGAAAAAGCTGTATTCCTTCGATTTGCGCTCTCCCGGCGCGCTTGTGCGCGTCAGCGAGGATTATATACTCTCTCAGCTCGATCGCCGCTTCGGCGCGCTCGACTATTACAACTCGGTCAAAGGCATATGAAAACATACATATGAAAGGTAAGTGAAAGGGATCCTAAATGACGCTTTTTGAAAAATCTTTGCAAACTCTGGAGCTGCCGGCGGTGCTGCAAATGCTCGCGGACTGCGCCGTGTCCCAGCCGGCGAAGGACGCCGCCAAGGCTCTTTGCCCCGTCACCGATATATACGAAGCCCGCGAGCGGCTCGCGGAAACATCCGCCGCGCGCGTTATGATGTCCGCGAAGGGCGCGCCGGGCTTTAGCGGCGTGCGCGATATACGCGCGTCCGTGCGCCGCGCCGATATAGGCGGGATGCTGAACGCGACCGAGCTGCTCGAGATCGCGGCGCTGCTGCGCACGACAGCCGACTGCGCGGCGTATTCCGGCGGCTCGGTCGAAAGAACGGCTATTGACGGGCTTTTTCACGCGCTGCGGACAAACAAATACCTCGAAAACAAAATTTCCTCAGCCGTCATAGGCGAGGACGAGATAGCGGACACCGCGAGCGCCGAGCTGTCAAGCATCCGCCGCCGTATGCGCGCCGCCGGAGAGCGCATACGCTCCGCGCTCAACAAGATCATCTCATCGCCGACATATCAAAAAGCCTTGCAGGAGGCGATAATCACCGTAAAAAACGACCGCTACGTCGTGCCTGTCAGGGCGGACCATAAATCGAGCGTGCCGGGGCTCGTACACGAGATATCCTCGTCCGGGGCGACGCTTTTCGTCGAGCCCATGGGCGTCGTGCAGATAAACAACGAGATACGCGAGCTCATCGCGAAGGAAAAGCAGGAGATCGAGCGGATACTGACCGAGCTTTCCGCCGACGTAGCCTCTTTCGGGGACGATATAATCTCCGATTTTCAAATCCTCGCCGAGCTCGACCTCATCTTCGCGAAAGCCAAGCTTTCGCAGCGTCTGAACGCCCACGAGCCCGAGCTTACGGAGCAAGGCGCGCTTATATTGCGCCGCTGCCGCCACCCGCTGCTCGACCCCGCGAAGACCGTGCCGGTGGACCTAAAGCTCGGAGGGGACTTCGACACCCTCGTCATAACCGGCCCGAACACGGGCGGCAAGACAGTCGCGCTGAAAACCCTCGGGCTTTTCTGCGCTATGGCGCAGTGCGGCCTGCACATCCCCGCGGAAAGCGACAGCCGTATGCCCGTTTTTGAAAAGATTTTGGCCGATATCGGCGACGAGCAGTCCATAGAACAGTCTCTGTCCACGTTCTCCTCGCATATGACGAACATCGTTGCAATACTTTCCGAATGCGAAAGCGCGTCTCTGCTGCTGTTCGACGAGCTCGGCGCGGGGACAGACCCCGTAGAGGGCGCGGCGCTGGCGATATCCATCATAGAGTACGCGCGCCGGCGCGGCTCGTTCATCGCGGCGACTACGCATTATTCTGAGCTGAAAACCTACGCGCTCGCGCAAAGCGGCGTGGAAAACGCGTCCTGCGAATTCGACGTGGAGACGCTTCGCCCGACGTACAGACTGCTCATCGGCGTGCCGGGAAGAAGCAACGCGTTCGCGATATCGCGGCGGCTCGGCCTGCCGGAATCGGTCATCGCCGGCGCGCGAGAGCGCGTTTCCGGCGAGAACATATCGTTCGAGGAAGCCGTTGGGCAGCTTGAAAACGCCCGCCGCGCCGCCGAGAACGAGCGAGAAGAGGCCTATCGTCTCCGCGCCGCCGCCGAGCGCGACGCGCGAATTGCGGAAAAATACCGCGCGGAGCTCGAACGCGAGCGCGAAAAGCTCTCCGCCGAAGCGCGGCGCGATACGCGGCGCGTGCTCGACGAAACGCGCGCCCACGCGGACGCGATAATCGCCGAGCTCCGCGAGATACGCCGCGCGGCGAGCGAGGACGGCGAAACGGA
The DNA here is from genome assembly GCA_031263805.1 of Oscillospiraceae bacterium. Lineage (GTDB taxonomy): Bacteria > Bacillota > Clostridia > Oscillospirales > Oscillospiraceae > JAIRRO01. The sequence goes on along the minus strand of JAISFB010000193.1, from coordinate 420 downwards.
AGCGATAAACGCCTTTGTCCCGGATATATTGCGCGAGCTCAATGAGCTCGACTCCGGCGCGCCGTCCGCGCCCGGCGGCGCGCAAAACGACGGCTTGCAAGACGGCAGGCTCGCGAAAATCGGCGACACCGTGCGCCTGCTGGCCTTCGGCACGACGGCGGAGGTCGTCGCTGTAAACGGCGCGATGTTAGAGCTGCAAGCCGGGTCGATGAAAATCACGGCGAAGCCGGAGGAGGTCCAACTCGTCGGCGCCGCCTCGCGCAAAAAAAGCAAGGCCGCCCCGAAAACAACTGTCGCGTCTGGTACGTCGCCAAGCGAGCTCCGTCCCGCCGTATCGAGCGAGCTCGACCTGCGCGGAATGACGTCCGACGAGGCGCTGCTGCTGATGGAACGCTACCTCGACTCCGCAAAGCTCGCCAA
>JAISFB010000187.1 GCA_031263805.1 Oscillospiraceae bacterium | reverse complement strand
AACAGTTTGGATATAAAAGAGGTAATTACAATGCAGGTCACAGTTTGCACCAGATGCAAAAAAAGCGCGGCGGTGGTATTCGTCACGAAAATCGAAAACGGCGTCACGACGAACGAGGGGCTTTGCCTGAAATGCGCCCGGGAGCTCAACATCAAGCCGATACAGGATGTCATACGCCGGTTCGGTATGTCCGACGAGGAGTTGGATATGCTGACCGACGAAATGTCGGAGTCCCTTGGCGGGGCGGACGCGTTCGGTATGACGGGCGATTTTGAGGAGGGCAGGACGGCGACGTTCCCGTTCCTCAACAGGCTGGCCGGGCAGAACGATCCGTTCCCGCATGGAGCAGAGCCGCCGCGCCCCTGGCAAACACCGCCGCAGCAAGGGGGGAACAAACGCAAAAAGCACCTCGAAAACTATTGCATTTCGCTGACGGGGCGCGCGCGTGAGGGCAAGCTGGACCGCGTGGTGGGACGCGAGGGTGAGACGGAGCGCGTCGTGCAGATATTAAACCGCCGCCAGAAAAACAACCCGTGCCTGATCGGAGAGCCGGGCGTGGGCAAGACGGCGATCGCCGAGGGGCTCGCCCAGCGCATCGTGGACAGCGAGGTGCCGTATAAGCTGCAGGACAAGGAGGTGTATATGCTCGACCTCACCGCACTTGTCGCCGGGACGCAGTTCCGCGGGCAGTTCGAGGGGCGGATGAAAGGGCTTGTCGAGGAGATAAAAGCCCTCGGGAACATCATTCTCGTTATCGACGAGGTGCACAGCCTTGTCGGCGCGGGCGACGCGGACGGCACTATGAACGCCGCGAACATCCTGAAGCCCGCGCTTTCCCGCGGTGAGATACAGGTGATAGGCGCGACGACGTTCAACGAGTACCGCAAGCATATCGAAAAGGATTCCGCGTTAGAGCGCCGTTTTCAGCCGGTGACGGTGAACGAGCCGTCTATCGCGGACTCTATCGAGATACTGCGCGGGATCAAGCATTATTACGAGGAATTTCACGGAGTCCGCGTGACGGACGAAATAGCCGCCCGCGCCGTCATACTCTCCGAGCGGTACATAACCGACCGCTTTTTACCGGACAAGGCGATCGACCTCATCGACGAGGCGTGCTCCGATATGAATCTCCGCGACGGCTCCATCGTCAGCGCGAGCCGGTACCGCCGCGAAAAGGACGACCTGCAAAAAGAGCGCGAGATGCTCCTGTCCCGCCCCGAGGGGAATTATTACGAGCGCCTCGCCGTGATACGCAGCCGCGAGATGCAGATATCAAATGAGTTAGCGGAGCTCGAGCGCTACGGCCCGCCGGAGCTCACGGCGGACGCGCTGTCGCGCGTCATAGAGCAGTGGACAAAGATCCCGGCGGCGAGCATTCGCGCCGACGAGCTCGAGCGGCTCCGCGGGCTCGACGCGCGCCTGAAAAAGCGCGTCATCGGGCAGGACGAAGCGGTGGAGCTCGTTTGCGAGGCGATACGCCGCAACCGCGTCGGCATTTCGGCGAAGCGCAAGCCGTCCTCGTTCATATTCATCGGCTCGACGGGCGTGGGCAAGACGGAGCTTGTGAAAAGGCTTGCGGAGGATCTGTTCGACTCGCCCGAGTCGCTCATACGCCTCGATATGTCGGAGTTTATGGAAAAGCACTCCGTTTCGCGCATAATAGGCTCGCCGCCGGGCTACGTCGGCTATGACGAGGCCGGGCAGCTTACGGAAAAGATACGCCGCAAGCCGTACAGCGTCGTGCTGCTCGACGAGATCGAAAAGGCGCACCCGGACGTGATGAACATCCTGCTGCAAATTCTCGACGACGGCCGCCTGACCGACGCGCACGGCCGCGTCGTGAATTTTGAAAACACCGTCATCATAATGACGACGAACGCCGGAAGCGACAGGAACGAAAACGCCATAGGCTTCAACCGTTCGCCAAACGAGCTTGGCAAGGCGAAATCGGAAAAAGCGCTGAAGGACTTCCTGCGCCCGGAATTTATAAACCGCGTCGATGAAATAGTATATTTCAACCGCCTGACCGAGGAAAGCTTTAAGCGGATAGCGGGGATAATGCTTGACGAGCTGCGCGATTCGATGGCGGAAAAGCAGATAGAGCTGAGCTATGACGACTCGGCGCTCGCCTATCTCACGGAAAAATCGTTCTCCGAGACGTATGGCGCGCGCAATCTGCGCCGCGTTATCCAGAAAGAGGTGGAGAACGCGATAGCCTCAGAGCTGATCTCCGGCTTCGGGCACTCGTTCAGCCGTATAGGAATAACGGCGGCGGAGGGCGGACTGCAAATAATCGCGGTGTGACGGCGCGCCGTACCCGGCGCATACGAACGCGAAAAAAGTCCGCCGAAGGCGGACTTTTTTGCGTTATCAATATCGCTTGCTCTTGTTCTTCCGGGCCGCCTCTGACTTCTTGCGGCGTTTCACGCTGGGGCTCTGGTAATACTCTTTTTTTCTGAGGTCAGAGACGATCCCCGCCTTGACGCAGTTGCGCTTGAAGCGTTTCAGCGCGCTGTCCAAGGACTCGTTATCCTTGATATGAACTTCCGACATTATTCTATCCCTCCCTCCAAGCTACGCGCCGCGCGGCGCGCCGTCAGGGTAAGTATCACA
>JAISFB010000174.1 GCA_031263805.1 Oscillospiraceae bacterium | reverse complement strand
TTAGACGCGCGCTGGGTCTGGGCCCGATATATTGCTGGGTCTATGAATTATCCGACAAAAAATCGAATATAGTCGGAACGATCGCTTCGGAGCGTTATTGGTTTTTATATCAATACAGTCCTTTTGACGTGGATGTATCCATTGTCTCCGCGTCATTGCAGTTGGCTTTCGCGCTTGCGATATATACCGTTCCCCTCATAGCCTGTCTCTTTTGGCGCAGCAAGAAGGTCATATTCTGCGCTATTGGCGTCTACGTTTTGATCGGTGTTGCAAATACGGCGTATTATCTTGCCAACTATCCGTGGCTGTTCTGAAATCAGCGGGCGTCGCCGAAAAAAATGTTTTCAATCCTCTGAATCAATGCTATAATAGCTTGTAAAGCGCGGCAAGGCCGCGCGCTTACAAATTTGCGAATAAACCAAAATGGATTCGCGTATGCGAAAGGGCAATAACAATGCTAAAAGCTTTATCAAAAATCTTCGGCTCCCACAGCGACCGCGAGCTGCGCGCGCTCGAGCCGATCATAGTCAAAACGGAGTCGTACGAGGAGAGCTTCCGAGCGCTGTCCGACCGCGAGCTGCGCGCGAAAACGGACGAGTTCAAACGCCGGCTTTCGGACGGAGAGACGCTTGACGACATTCTTCCCGAGGCGTTCGCCGTCGCGCGCGAGGCAAGCGACAGGGTCCTCGGGCAGAGACCGTACCGCGTGCAGCTTATCGGCGGCGTGACGATACATCAGGGCCGCATCGCCGAGATGAAGACCGGCGAGGGCAAAACGCTCGTCGCCGTGATGCCGGCGTATCTCAACGCGCTGGCGGGCAAGGGCGTTCACATCGTCACCGTGAACGACTATCTTGCGCGGCGCGACAGCGAATGGATGGGCAAGGTTCACAGATTCCTCGGCCTGTCCGTCGGGATGATAGTCCACGGGCTGTCAAGCGCGGAGCGCCGCGCCGCCTACGCCGCCGATATAACCTACGGCACGAACAACGAAATGGGCTTCGACTATCTGCGCGACAATATGGCGCTGTACAAAGCCGATATGGTTCAGCGCGGGCACAGCTTCGCGATAGTTGACGAGTGCGACAGCATTTTGATAGACGAGGCGCGCACGCCGCTCATCATAGTCGGTCCGGGCGACGAATCGACCGATATGTACGCCCGCGTGGACGAATTCGCCGCCCGCCTGCGCCGTCAGGTCTACGCCACGATAGACGAAAAATCTCAGGAGGACGAGGATTCGGACGCAGACTATGTCGTGGACGAGAAGGCGCGCACCGCGACTTTAACGCCGCGCGGCACGGAAAAAGCCGAGCGCCACTTCGGTCTCGAAAATCTCGCCGATCTCGAAAACAACACTCTCTCGCACCACATAAATATGGCGCTTCGCGCGCACGGCGTAATGAAGCGCGATATAGACTACGTCGTCAAGGACGGCGAGGTCATCATCGTCGATGAGTTCACGGGGCGCCTTATGATTGGCCGTCGGTATTCCGAAGGGCTTCACCAGGCCATAGAAGCCAAAGAGCACGTTGAGGTCGCGCGGGAGACACAGACGCAAGCGTCGATCACATTCCAAAACTATTTCCGCCTTTACGCCAAGCTCTCCGGAATGACGGGCACCGCGCTGACGGAAGCCGAGGAATTCGGCGCGATATACAAGCTCGACATAATCGAAATTCCGACGAATCGCCCGCTTGTCAGGATCGACAACCCCGACGCCGTCTACAAATCGGAAGCCGGGAAATACCGCGCGATAATAAATCAAATCGAGGAATGCGCCGAACGCGGCCAGCCCGTGCTCGTCGGCACCGTCTCGATAGAAAAGAGCGAATACCTGTCCTCCCTGCTGAAAAAGACCGGCGTAAAGCACAACGTCCTCAACGCCAAGCATCACGAGCGCGAGGCTGAAATCGTCGCGCAGGCGGGCAAATTCGGCGCCGTCACGATAGCGACGAACATGGCCGGGCGCGGCACGGATATCGTGCTCGGCGGCAACGCCGAGTTTTTGGCTAAAAACGACCTCAAAAAAGCCGGCCTCACCGACGAGCTCATCGTCGAAGCCACGGGCCACGCCGACACGGACGACGAGGAAATATTAAACGCCCGCGCGATGTTCTCAGAACGCCTCGCGGCGCATGAGCTCAGCACGAAAGCGGAGGCCGAGCGCGTGCGCGCCGCCGGCGGCCTTTTCATAGTCGGCACGGAGCGGCACGAGGCCCGCCGTATCGACAACCAGCTCCGCGGCCGCGCCGGTCGTCAGGGCGACCCCGGCGGAACGCGCTTTTACATCGCGATGACGGACGACATCATGCGCCTGTTCGGCTCAGAGCGCATCATCGGGATGATGGACGCGATGAAGATAGACGAGGACACGCCCATCGACCAGAAAATGCTCTCCAACGCTATCGAAAACGCGCAGAAGAAGGTGGAAAGCCGCAACTTCCAATCGAGAAAGAACGTCCTCGAATACGACGACGTTATGAATACGCAGCGCACGCTCATCTACAACCAGCGCGCCAAGGTCCTCGACGGCGAGGATTTGAAGCAGAGCGTGGAAGCGATGCTCGCCGACGTCATAAGCTCGTCCGTCTCCGGCGCGGAAAAAATCACGGACGAGACCGAGCTGCGCGAGATAATAACGCCGTTCGAGGGCCTGTTCCTCGCCCGCGGCGAAATAACGCTCCCCCCCGGCGGAATAGACCGCGAAGAGCTCGAGCAAGGCTTGATGGCCCGCGCCCGCGCCGTATACGCCGCCCGGGAAGCCGAGCTCGGCCCCATGCCAAACGGAGACGCGCCTCTCATGCGCGAGCTTGAGCGCGTCATATTGCTGCGCGTCGTGGACGAATACTGGATGGAGCATATCGACGCGATGGAGGAGCTTCGCGACGGCGTGCGCCTGCGCGCCTATGCGCAAACCAATCCCGTGGATGAGTACAAGCGCGAAGGCTTCGATATGTTCGAGGCTATGATAAACGGCATCAAAGAAGAAGTCGTCCGCCGCGTGTTCACGGCGCGCGTGCGCCGCGAAGCCCCCATCGCCCGCCGCGGCGTCGCGAAAAACTCTCGCGCGCAAGTCGCGGGCGCCGATAACGGCATAAAAAGCTCCGCCGGCGCCGGTGCCGGCGCTCCCGAAAAGCGCATCCCGGTCAAAACCGGCGTGAAAATAGGCCGCAACGACCCGTGCCCGTGCGGAAAAAAGCGCCCGAACGGTCTTCCTATGAAATACAAGGATTGCTGTGGCAAGGATGCGTAGCATCAAACAAAAGACGCGGAGCGTCTTAGCAAATCCGCGTAAAGTTGCGGTGATAGCCCTGACCCTCGCCGCCGTGCTCGCTCTCTCCGGCTGCTTTTCGCAAAGCCCCGGGGCGGAGGACGGCGGCGGCAAGCCGGACGCGCCGTCAACCGCGCCGGAGCCTTCCGCAGCTCCCCCGCCGCCCGCCGTCCCGGAGGGAGACGGGCGCTTTTCGCTGCGCTATGCTCCCGCCTCAACGCTCAATCCTCTCACAGGCACAAACGCCGACAACCTCTCTTTGTCGCATTTGATGTACGAAAGCCTGTTCACGCTTGACGCGCAGCTCAATTACCGCGCCTCGCTGTGCGAAAGCTTTGAAACGGAGGACTGCAAAATCTACGATTTCACGTTCCGCGAAGGCGTGCTTATGTCGGACGGCGCGGCGCTGTCGCCCTACGACGTCGTCTACTCGATAAATCAGGCGCGCGCGGGCGCGAGGTACTCATCGCGGCTTAAAAACGTCGTCTCGGCGAGCGTCATAGGGCCGCGCACGGTGCGCGTGACTCTCTCGGCGCCCAACGCGCGTCTGCCCGCGCTGCTCGATTTCGCGATCATAAAGGACGGCGCCTCCGGCACGTCCCCGCGCGGCACGGGCCCTTACAGATACTCAGCCGCCGAAGGCGTTCTCGGCGCTATGCTCGTAAAAAACGAATATTATCAAGGCGCCGCCGCGCTGCCGCTCGACGCGATCTACCTCGTGTCCTGCTCGGACTCCGAGCTGGGCGAATACTTCAACGAGCGGCGGCTCGATCTGCTCTCCGAGGACCCCGGCGCGCCGCGCGCGGCGATACACCGCGACAGCGAGGCGCGCTATTACAACACGACAGTTTTGCAATATATAGGCTTTAATTCAAGGACGGCGGTGATATCCGACGTCCGCTTCCGCCGCGTCGCAGAGCTCGCCGTCGATCGGGAAACGATAGCCCGCGAATACCTCGGAGGCCACGCGACGGCGTCCCCTCTCGCCCTGCCGCCGTATTACCGGCTTTATGATACAACGTGGGAAGCCGCCGCGAATAAGAACGCCGAGAGCGACGCGACGACGCTTATATCGGCGGCTCTGAGGGAGATCGGGATGAAGGATTCGGACAGCGACACGTTTTTGGAATATCCGGACAACGGCGCTATGGTCCCGTTTTCGATAGATTTCCTCGTGGATTCCGGTAACGCCGCCCGCGTAAAGGCCGCGCAGTCCGTGACGACGGCCCTGCGCCGCGTGGGCTTGAACATTGTCCTGCGGGAGCTGCCGTTCAGCGAGCTTGAAAAAGCCCTGAAGGACGGCGATTTTGATATGTATCTCGGCGAAACGCGCCTGCCGGCTGACTTCGACCTCTCGTCGCTCGTCTCCTCGGGCGGCGCGCTTAACCTCGGGAACGCCGGAGGCGAAGCGACGGAGGAAAAAAACGCGAATTTCCTCGCCGCGCGCGGAGATTTTAACGAGCGGAACGCCGCGCGCGCGCTGTGCCTCGCAATTGCGGAGGACGTGACCTTCATCCCGATAGCCTACAAGCAATTCGCGGTGTACAGCGGCAGAGGCGAAATATCTGGGCTTTCGCCTTCCCAGACAAGCGTGTTCTTAGACTTCCCCGAATGGACCGTCGAGGCGGACAG